>JAISZF010000280.1 GCA_031269415.1 Clostridiales bacterium | reverse complement strand
AAATTTGTTTGTTAGCATGAATATCCCTTTTTATACACTTTATTGCTTATTTGGTCGTACTCTTTACTGGTGGCGGTGTCGCCACCTTTCTTAAATCAGTTCATGCTTCAGCTCTGATTTCAGCATATCACAGTTGACGCTTATTGTATTCGGTAGTATACTTAGAAAATGTACCACTGTTTTCGACGGATTCGCACAAAACATTGTGAATAGGTGTAAATAATGTTGGATATTCATATTATTATGGATGAACTGCAAAACTTGTCACCTGTTTTGCTGAAGAGCGCGGAGACGGCTTCTAAAATCCAAGGAGTACGTCTTGCTCGCGGCGATACGCGTGATATCCGCACAGGTTTATTGTACATTATCGAAGACACATCTTTGCTCGAATCGTTTAGTAAGAATTGCCCATTGAATATTATAATAAATAACGCAAACTCATTACCGGGCGCTATTGGACTCGAATGTAATGTTGTTCAGCTTAATGAGAAAATGGATACACAGTCGTTATATGAACGAATACAAGAGATAATAGAAGACTTTAGTATTTGGAATACTTCATTAACAGTCTCCATCATAAATCAACAATCTCTTAAGAATACACTGGAAATAGCCGCTTTAAAACTGAAAAATCCAATAGGCTTATTTGATATTTCTCAAACGCTTATCGGTAAGGCTGGAGATTTTACCGGCAATATTGAAGGAACAATATGGGAGAAAGTTAATTTTTTTGGTTACTCTCCGATTGATTTCTTTAGCGTCAGTGAGCATAGTTATCTGAACAAGAAGATGGAAGCCGGTGAGGAACCATTTTTGTTTACCTCGAAAACCGATCCGTCGCATATGCAGCTATCAGCGCCAATCCGCTTGAATTCAAAACTTTTTGGAGCGATCGGGTCGATTGACATTAATTGCCCTTTTACGCAAGGGCAAATATCTTTGGTCAATCACATTGGCAAACTCATAGAGTTAGCGCTTGAAAACAGTCATACATTCCTGCGTTTAAATGAAAATGAAAATTATTATATCGAAAATCTCCTAGGCGGTTATATGATTGAGGAAAGAGTCATTGAATACCACCTCGTAAAAAAAGGCTGGCGAAATTGCGATGAGTTTTTTCTCCTCAATTTCTCTTGCTCCGTTTCATTTTCAATACCTATGTATCTGCAAGTTTGTATAAAAAGTATTCAAAAATTATTTCCGGTTTCAATTATCTGTCTATACGAAAACTCGATCATTGTTCTTGTCCGTAAAAAGGAGCATAATATCGCGAAGCAGTCTACACAAGACGAATTGATTGAATTTGTTCAGTCCAATGAAATGAATTGTGGCATCAGTACTGTTTTCTCACAGTTTACAAATCTTAAGTACTATTACATACAAAGCAAATTTGCCCTGGGAATCTGCGAACAGCAGCCGGATCGTAAGATAGTGCTATATGAGAATTGCTATTGGGATCATGTAGTGTGCTGCCTTGAAAGCGCAATAAGTTTAAAGAGTCTCTGCCATCCTAAAATTCTGTCACTTTGGGAAAGTAATGAACCAGCGAAAATCGAACTGATTCATTGTTTATACGCGTTTTTGCTGAATGGAAAGAGTTTTTCCGCTACAGCGTCTATGTTGTTCATTCACAGGAATACTCTTTCATACCGTCTAAATAAAATATCTGATTATCTTGATGTCGATATTAAAAGCATTGACTCGAACACACTTTTTTATCTGCTTTTCTCTTGCCGAATTGCAGAGCGACTATAAACTGTTTTGACATTATATACGAACAACCGAAAACGGATAGATTATCTAAAATAAACACCGGGAGGGACGCGTTTGTCCCTCCCATCTTTTCGCGTCGGCGGTTCGGCACATTATGAAGTAGTCACATGCCCGACCACATTGAACTTATTCGGCCTATCATCAGCCTCAATGCGGCATACAGCGCCGAACACGCAATAATCGCACGCGGTGACGCCGCCCTTCTTATATGGATAGGCTTCGATATTTCCCGAAAGTATCTGGCCGCCGATGGCCGCGATCCTCTCCTCCACGCTCGCGCGCAGCCCGTTAAACTCTTCGCTGTCCATAACGGACGACGACGCGCCGAAACCGCCTCCCGTTTTACGCACCGATACCGGGATAACAGCCGATTCCCCCTCAAGTCCGCGATCCATCGCGTTTACGACCGTTTTATCCGCCAAAACCAGCCCGCTCAACTTAAAGCACTCCAGCAGGCTTTCCTCCGCCGGCACGCCGGATTTCGGCTCGTTAATCACAGGATCGTTTATGTTGAAGTAAAACACTCCCCCCGGCGCGATCTCCAAATCGCAGTTATCGCCGAAGATGTCGCGCCCATTCTTAATCAGCGCGTCTATATACAGAAGCAATTGCAACTGTGTTCCGAAATACACGTCACTCAGGCTGAATTTCTTATTGCCCGATTTATAGTCTATTATCTTAACATAACGCTTCCCGCCGCTGTCAAAGATATCGACGCGGTCGATGCGTCCGGTCAGGGTCATCTTCTGTTCGTTATTCAGGCTTATATGAATAGCGGTCACAGGCGTGTCGCCAAGGTCCGAACGCGAGCCGCCTGAGTTCAGGTTGAACGCGATCTCGGCCCCAAACGGCTCGAACTCGCCGCGTTTAATATGCTCCGACAGCGCCCATATGGATCTCTTGCAGATGCGTCGAACGCGCGTCAGCAAATATTTAAACCTCGCCGAGGAAAAGAACGCGGGAATCTCCGGGCTTAGCGCGTCCACGCATATGTCGGTCAGATCGTTTATCCGTTCGGGCGTCAGATCACGCCAGCTTTCATCCTCTTCGCTCAAATTGCGGCTGAACATTTCCAGCACATTATGAAATAAATTCCCCGTATCGAGTTGATCCACAGTATAGAGCCGCCGCTCGCGCGCTTTCAGGTTATATCTCATGAAATACGCGAACGGGCACTCCGCGTACCGCTCCAGGCGGGACACGCCCGTTATAAGTTCGCGTCCGTACATGCGACCCGCTGTACGATCCGACAGTCTGTACCGCGCGCCGCCGCTTTTAATGGCATTCTCCATTTGGCTTAACGCGGAGCCGTATATTGCGTGGCCTTTCAGCAGGCCATACGCGTCCCGCGTGTCCGGCGTCATTTCCGCGCCGCTCATATGCCGCCGCATCATCGCGCCCATGCGGCCCAGCATTGGCAGAGCCGGGGTAATCTCTCCCGCTTGGCTTTCACAACGCGCCATCGGGAACATCTTCAGCAGCGCGTCCACGCTGTTGGCGGGCTTCAGTTCCCTGCCGCCCTCATACCGGCTGTACAGCAGGCAAAGCCCGTCTGAGGGCTTGGACATGGCAGCGTAGGCCAAGAACCTGTCCTCATTGTTCCTGCGCTTGCCGTCCGAACCGACCTCAATGCCGCGCTCCGTCAGAAACACCCGCTCCTCATCGTTCAAAAGTCCGGTGTCCGGCGCGGGTTTGGGCAGCATGCCCTCATTCGCGCCTAATACAATCAAAACCCTTACCGAAGGCAGGCGCGACCTCGTTAAATCACCCACCACAACCTGATCGACGGACGGCGGTATAATACCCATATCGGAAGCTGAAAAGCCCGCGTCCAATATTTTTCCGAACTCAGAAACGCCGATTGCGCTGTCTCCCAAGGTTTCCACCAGTTTGTCGAACACCTCGCATACTTTCGACCATATCTGGCTGTGCCACCGCGCGGTTTCGTTATCACCCGCGCTTGTCATTTCCTCCGTCCACGCTGTCAGCGTTTCATTTACCCTCAGTCGTTCCAGCATATTAAAAATACGCTCGCCGTATTCCCGGACGGACGCCTTCTTCGAGGGCAGCCCGGACACGAACGGCTCCAGCGCCTCTAACACACGGACGCGCAGCGCGTCGGCCTGTTCAGCCCCTTCGCCGTATTCCCAACGCTTGGCCCATTGATACCCCTTAACGCCGTACCCCAACACGTAATTCTCCAGCGCGTCCACGTCGCTTCTGGGTATGCCCGTCATATCGGTTCGCAAGAATCTGAAAACGCCCTCATACGCCATACGTTTAGCCGCCGCCTCAACCGCCGCGCGAATCAGTTCCACCAGCGGATGCCGCGTAATATCCGTCCTAACGTCGATAAAAAACGGTATGCCGTACAGACTGAACACGCGTTTGATCTTCTTTTCATAAGAAGCCATACTGCCTGTCAAAACAGCTATATCGCGGAACCGCAAACCCTGAGCGCGAAGCGTCCCGATGATCTCCCTGGCCGCCGCCTCAACCTCCGATTCCCGGTCATACGCCGTTAAAACGCCAATCTCCAGGGCGGGTTTATTATATACCCCCGCGTTCAGCCTGAAAAAACGTCGCCTGAAGAAATCCAGCGATTTATTCCCATCTCGGTTCAGGAATACAGGCGGCTCTATCTCGGTCAGGCTTTCCTCCGCCAATTTGGTTATCTGGTTCACAGCCCGTTTTGTTTCATAGAAAAAATCATAAGGGCTTAACGGGTTGTATTTGACCGCGCGCTCATTGACCGTGACAGCCACCGTCACCCGCTCGGCTTTCCGCATGATACTCTCCAACGCGTTGCGTTCCTGCTTGGTAAAACCGTGAAATCCGTCCACCCACACCTGAGCGCCGCATAGTTCCTCCGCGCCAGATATTTTACCGGGCAGATAGTCAAGCGCCTGATCCGCCGCAAAATAACCAGAGCGCAGTATCTCCGAATATCGCCGGTATATTAAGCACAAATCCGACAGTTTGGCCCTCATCGGCTCGCTGGCCGCGGCGTCGCGCGCTTTCGTCAAGTCTTCCAAGGAAACCTCGTATTGATAAAATTCCGAAATGATGTTGGACAGACTGTTTATAAACCCCTGCTTATCCGCGGGTTTGCCGTAGAAGCTGAGTTCGCGCCGCAAGTCCGACGTAATCTTGCGCAGCAGCATTACCTTGCCCACATCGTCCAAAAACGCGCCTCGCGGCGCGCCGGCGCGACTGAACACGCGGAACGCTAGGCGTTTAAAGCTCAATACCGACACGGTCGTGGCTTTACCCGTTGAAATCTCCACTATATTTTTCTCAGATTGCAGGGAATATTGTTCGGGAACCAGATAAACGGCGTTATTCCCGGACGAATCCATAATTTCACGCAGGCATGCGCGGGTCTTGCCGGAACCCGGCAGGCCCATGATATATCTCAGGCTCATAAACACGCACCTCCGACGCTATTGTACATGATGGCTGCCGGCGGCGCAAGCGGAAGAAACTATAAAAGCGGCTCGTTGGACGGCCGCCTTCTGGTTTTATGAATATTTTATCCGGTTTTATAATATCATGTAAGGAATATTACCCGCGGCGCGGCGTAAACGCCACGAGTATAAGGAGGGCTCCGGATGGCCGGTACCAGAATTTTTGTACTTCAGCTAAAAGACGTTATAAAGACTACACTATTCGCGGTGTTGGGACTGGTGTTAGTCCTGCTCCTTGTCTATTTGTTTGTACCACGCGGCAAAGACACGGAGTCCGCCGGTTCCGGCGCGCTATACATACCCGGCACATATACCGCGGAAATTATGTTGAACGAATCGCCGGTCGCGGTGAATGTAACCGTTTCAGCCGATGAAATACTTACGGTGCGGATGATGAGCCTTGAGGAAACGCAGGCTGTTTTTTACCCGCTGGTTCAGCCGGTTATGGATACGTTAGCGAAAGAGATCGTGAAGTACCAGACGGCGGACTTAACCCCGTCTTCCGAATACCCCGTCACCGGGGAGATCATCCTGGATGCGGTGCGAACCGCTTTGGATAAAGCGAGGATTGACGCCGGTAAAGTCGCCGCGAAATAGCGGGATGAGCGGAAGGTTTGGATTGTGTGTTTTTTAAGGGCGGCCTTTTCGGCCGCCCTTTATCATTCGTCGGCGGATTTCGGTATATCATCACATGTCGATGAATATTTCTGTTTATCTTTGTGTATTTCTATGTATTTGTCATTATTGATATACATTTTACATTTCCGTGTCATGTATTGCTTTTTATTGACAATTAAGTTATAATGGTCATTTTTTTGACTTTATATCAGCTATCCGGTATAGTATTATTGAGGTGAACCAGGATGCACATAAACTCGATACTTGCCCAAAACGGCATGACAAAATATAGGCTTTCCAAAATGAGCGGAGTCCCGCGGATGACTGTGATTGACATCTGCTCCGGTAAGATGAAGATTGAAAACTGCTCCGGCGAAACGAATTTGAATATGATGTGAACCTTGTTGTAATCGCTGACCTCGACGCGCTCAATCAAGGCTTGCGCCATTTCCGTTGTTTCGCGGCATAGTCCTCGTAGACCGCCTGCCGGAGTGACGCGATTCGGCGAAGTTCTTTCTCACATTCCTCAATGTCCGCGTCAAACCGCGACAGCCGCGATTTGTGACCGTTTTCGCGGTTCAGCTTCTCAATAACGCCGCCTATGTCGGCGCATTTTTCGATTTCGAGCCTTATGGATTATACCCGCTTGCTTGACGCGGAGGATAAAACCGCAATCGACGAGGCGCGAAAGGCGCTTGTCGGCAGAATAAAGGCGTTCGCGAAAGATATTTACGATAAATATATCGTGCCGCCGAAAACGACGGACTTCGCGCTGATGTTTCTGCCAACGGAAGGACTGTACGCGCATGATGAGGAGGATTGTGTGTGAAAATCAGTTACAAGAAACTCTGGAAATTGCTCATTGACCGCGAAATCTCAAAGGGCGATTTCCGCAAGCTCACGGGTATCAGCTCGTCAACGTCGTCCAAGCTAAATCGCGGCGAATCGGTAAATACGGACGTGCTTCTACGGATATGCGCCGCTTTGCGCTGTGACACAAGCGATATTATGGAAGTGGTCTTTGAGGACACTAAAGAAACAGCGGACATCCATGGGGACGACACAAACATTCAAGGAAACGAGGAGTGACCGCATGAACAAACAACAACTGGCGTCGAAAATCTGGGAGAGCGCGAATAAGATGCGCTCCAAGATTGAAGCCAACGAGTATAAGGACTACATACTCGGCTTTATCTTCTATAAATACCTGTCAGACACCGAGGTCAAGTTTTGCCGCGAGAACGATTTCTCGGCAGACGACATCAAGGCGCTGACCGAGGAGGACGCGGAAACGGTAGCCTTCATCCAGAGGGGCATCGGCTACTTCATCGCCTACAACAACCTCTTCGGGGCGTGGATTGAGAAAGGCAGGGACTTTGACGTGTCCAACGTGCGCGACGCGCTGTCCGCGTTCAGCCGTTTGATAAACGCTTCCCACAGAAAAGTCTTTGACCGCATTCTCGACACACTGCAAACGGGGCTTTCCAAGTTGGGCGACAGCAGCGGCAGCCAGACCAAAGCCATCTCCGACCTGATTCAGCTCATCAAGGTCATCCCTATGGACGGTAAGCAGGACTATGACGTTTTAGGCTTCATTTACGAATACCTTATCAGCATGTTTGCCGCCAACGCGGGCAAGAAGGCGGGCGAGTTCTACACGCCGCACGAGGTATCGCTTTTGATGTCCGAGGTCGTGGCGTACCACCTCAAAGACCGCCGCACCATCGACATCTACGACCCAACGAGCGGCTCCGGCTCGCTCCTCATCAACATCGGGCGCAGCGTAGCAAAGCACATCTCAGACTCCGACAACGTGAAATACTATGCGCAGGAAATCAAGGAGAACACCTACAACCTCACCCGTATGAACCTCGTCATGCGCGGGATTTTGCCGGGCAACATCTTCACCCGAAACGGCGACACCTTGGAGGACGACTGGCCGTACTTCGATGAGAGCGACCCCGTGGGTACCTATAACCCGCTTTACGTGGACGCGGTGGTGTCCAATCCGCCCTACTCGCAGGCGTGGGATCCGTCGGGCAAGGACGGCGACCCGCGTTATTCCGGTTTTGGGCTTGCACCAAAGACCAAGGCGGACTTTGCCTTTTTGCTCCATGATTTGTTCCACTTAAAGCCGGACGGCATTATGACCATCGTCCTGCCGCACGGCGTGTTGTTCCGAGGCGGCGAGGAGGGCGAAATCCGCAAGCACCTGATTGAGAGAAACCACATCGACGCGATTATCGGGCTTCCCGCCAACATCTTCTTCGGCACGGGCATACCGACGATTATCATGGTCTTGAAGCGCAAGCGGGATAACACCGACGTGCTGATTATTGACGCTTCCAAGGGCTTTGCGAAAGTCGGCAAGAACAACCAGCTCCGCGCGTCCGACATCAAAAAAATCGCCGACACGGTGGCAAGCCGCGAGAGCATCGATAAATTCTCCCGCCTCGTCACCCAGCAGGAAATCCGGGACAACGAGTACAACCTCAACATTCCCCGATACGTGGACAGCTCCGAGGGCGCGGAAACGTGGGACATCTACGCCTCTATGTTCGGCGGCATCCCCAAAAGCGAGATCGACGCGCTTGCCCCGTATTGGGCGGCGCTGCCGAGCTTGAAGTCCGCCCTCTTCGCCGAGGACGGCTCGCCTTACTGCGGGCTTGCCGTGGAAGACATTGAGACCGCCATTGTCGGCGACGCTTCCGTGCAGCGATTCAAAGCCAACTATGAATTGGCGTTCTCCAACTTCGCCGCGCTCTTGAAAACAGAGCTTGTGGACGGCATGAGTACCCTTGACTTGGGCAAGGAGGAAACTAGACTCGCAGGCGAGATTTTCGCGCGGGTGTCAGCCATGCCCTTGGTGAACAAATACAGCGTCTATCAGGCGCTTGACGACGAGTGGACAAAGACCGCCGTCGATTTGGAAATCATCCAGACCGAGGGCTTTGCCGCCGCGAAAAAGGTTGACCCCAACATGGTGCTGAAGAAGAAAGACGGCAAAGACCAAGAGGTGCAGGACGGCTGGGTGGGACACGTCATCCCCTTTGAACTGATGCAGGCTACGCTTCTGAAAAACGAAGCCGACGCTTTGCGCGCCAAAGAGGATGAGCTTGCCGAGACCGCCGCCGCTTTCGATGAGATACTCGACTCGCTGTCGGAGGAGGACAAGGAAAGCGACTTTGTGAACGAGGCAAAGGACGCTTTTGTAAATGCGGAGGTCGCAAAGCGAATCAAAGCGGACTTCAGTACGTTGGCAAAGGCAAAAACCGCCATCCACGCTTATGACGAGGACGCGATTGAGAGGAAACTCGTGCGGGTATCGGAGCTTATCGACAGTGAGAAGGCTCTCAAAGCCGCCATCAAGAGAAACGCCGAGGCACTGCACCTGAAAACCAAGGCGACGATTGAAGCCCTCACCGACGCACAGGTGCTTAAATTGCTTGAGCTAAAATGGGTTGACCCGCTTATAACCGCCATACATCGCACACCGGACGGCATCATCGCCGACTTGGTGGCGAAGGTGCGGGCTTTGGCGGACAAATACGCCGTGACTTATGCTGAGGTAGCCGCCGAAATCGCCAACACCAAGTCCTCGCTCTCGGCGCTGATTGACGGCCTGACGGGCGACGATTTTGACATGAAAGGGCTGGCGGAGTTCCAGTCGCTTTTGCGGGGTGAAAATGATGAGTAAACCGGCTATTAGGTTCGCAGAATTCACTGACGCTTGGGAACAGCGGAAGCTATCGGATGAATCCGAAATATTGGCGGGTGGTGATGTTGATAAGAGCAAGCTGTCCGAAAAAGGGAGATACCCAGTTTTCGCAAATGCTCT
>JAISZF010000011.1 GCA_031269415.1 Clostridiales bacterium | reverse complement strand
CACCCTTCTAAATATTCTTGCGTTATTATGTCGGTCGCAAGTAAACGGTCCCACTGAAAATTAGCCAGAGCTTTAAAGAAAATACCACTACGATAAATAATTTCCAAACCAGCAGCCCTAATATCTCTTTCAAGGGTATCAAAGCTATATGTTATTCTATGACCATGTGCGTACTCTCCATCTGTAACAACTGAGTTATGAGATAAAATATTCATCTTCGCCGATGGTAATTCCCGCGACTTTGAACGTTTTCATAGTCTACCCTCCGCAAAGTAACGGAACTGACATTGTGCATATTCTTCTTTTGATAAGAACGGATACAGGTCATCTATCGGCGGGGAAACGATACTGCCGTCATCTAGTTTTTTGCTCGACAATTTCGGCAGTATCGGGTCAGCTTCTGTCTGCACGAGTTCAAGTATTGCTCGTCCTTCAACATTCAGAAACCAATCAATCGCTGAATCAAGTTCATCGGAGGCACTGATTGATTTGAACGGAAAATCGTAGCAATCGGCGAGTTTTGCAAATGACGGGAAACTAATTCCGGAAGCGTTAGTACAGCCGGAAAATACTGAGTCGAAAAAGTTTATCTGAGTCTGCACAATTGCCTGATATGAGTTATTGTTGAAAATCACAATTTTAACGGGGAGTTTATTATGCGCGACAGTTTGTAATTCCTGAAGATTCATCTGAAAACTGCCTTCACCGGTCAGACAAAAGACCGTCTTGCCTGACGCTATGCTCGCGCCTATCGCGGCCGGTAAATCGTATCCCATGGTTCCGCAGTTTACATTACCATATATACGCTGCCCATGCTTTTTTATCCCGCATTGCAACAGAGAAACGGCAGCGGTATTATTGCCCAAGACGGCGATTGCATTATTATCCGCCTTATCAAAGAAGATTTCCGAGAACCGATACGCACTTATCGGCTTTCTCATTTTATCTGCGCTCTCAACAAATTTAGATTTAAGAAATGTGCAGTAGTCAAACCATACTTCGTTTTCTTTTGCTGAAACTTCTATATTACGCTCTGATAAAGCTGTAATGACATCAGCCACATCGGCGCATATCGGGACGTCAATGCGAATCGTCGGCTTTTTGAGTTCTTCTGAATCGGCATCAATAACAATTTTACGAGAATTTGGAGCAAAACTTTCAAAGTTAAAGCCTATTTGCTTGAACGAAAGCCTTGCGGCGAATGTGACAAGCAAATCAGCATTTTGGGCGATAAAATTACCAACTCTGCCTCCAAAAGTTCCGAACATACCGAAGTAACCGCATTCATTCGGCGCATAGTAGTCAACCGTACTTGTTGGGCAAATTACGGGAATATTCAGCTTGTCGGCAAGTCTGCGAAACTGAACAAGCGCGCCCGACGTCCGCAGACCTGACCCGGCGATAAAAACAGGTCGTTTCGCATTTCCAATTTCACGGACAATCGAATCAATATCTGACTTGCATAGAGTAGAAAAAGGTTCCGGAACGTATTCAAGCAATTCGTCGGTGTCAATCGTCTGGCCCTGAATATTCAGCGGTACGTCGATCCAAACCGGTCCTCGGCGGCCGGTCGTCGCTATGTGCAGAGCCTTTGCAAGGTGATATTTAATGGTTTTCGCGTCTGTGACCATGACGGCATACTTCGTCACCGGCGCGGCGGAGCGGGTGATGTAATACTCTTGCTCGCCGAACTGACGGAGGTCAAGCCCTGTACTGTCCACTGTAATATCATTACGCACCTGACCGGATATGACGATAACGGGCAGGCTATCCTGCCATGCGCAGAGTACGCCGGTCAACGCATTGGTCCCGCCGGGTCCGCTCGTAACGCAGACGGCGGCAATTTTGTTGTCTATTCGGCTGTAACTTTCAGCCGCAATAGCCGACGCTTGTTCGTGGTGGTTATATACGACGTTCAATCGTTTTTCGAGTCCGAACGCGTTGTTCAAGTGCATAGCGCCGCCGCCGACAACGGAAAACACATGGGTAATACCGTTATCGGCAAGGAAATCCGCTATAAAATCCGCAGCCCGTTGTTTCATTTGTCAGCATTACACTCCTTATGTCTATATAAACCTTTCCCGCTTTGTCAATGAAGCAGGTTTGACAATCTCCTATCGAAGACCAGGAGAATACATTCCGTGATCTATGCTGGAAATGACATAATCCAGCATTTCGCGCGTCAGCCCCGGATAAACGCCCGTCCAGAAGACGTTCTTCATCACAAAATCCGTATTTTTGAGATCGCCGGCAATCCTGTGGTTTTTCCCCATATACGCCGGCTGCTTCGTCAAATTCCCGCCAAAAAGAAGCCGGGTCCCGATCTTTCGGGAATTGAGAAACTTGAGCAAGTCCTCGCGTATGACGCCGCTTTCTGGATTGATCCCGATCGGGAATCCGAACCACGACGGGTCCGAACCATGAGCCGCCCGCGGCAGTATCAGCCCTTCCGTACCTGAAAGTTTATCCGACAGATATGAAAAATTTTCCCTGCGTACCGCGATGAAATCGTCCAGCTTTTTCAGCTGCGACAGACCGACCGCGGCCTGCATATCCGTGGCTTTCAGGTTATACCCTATTTCGGAATACACATATTTATGATCATAGCCCTCCGGCAAATCCCCGAACTGCTGAGAAAAACGCCTGCCGCAGCGGTTATCATGCCCCGGAGCGCACTGGCAGCTGCGGCCCCAATCGCGGAAAGACTGTATCAACGCCGCCAGCTGCGGCGAATCCGTCACAACAGCCCCCCCCTCGCCCGTGGTTATATGATGCGCGGGATAGAAGCTGAACGCGGCGATATCTCCGAAAGTTCCCGTTTTCTTTCCCATCAGCTCAGATCCCAGCGCGTCACAGCAGTCCTCGATGAGCCAAACCCCGTGATCTTTTGCGAAGGCGGCTGTTTTGAGGGCGTCAAATGGGTTCCCAAGCGTATGCGCCAGGAAAATGGCTTTGGTTTTCTCGGTAAACGCGGCGCAAATGCTTTCAGGCGCTGCGTTGTACGTTCCAATTTCCACATCCGCGTACACAGGGATCAATCCGTATTGATAAATCGGGTTCACCGTGGTGGGAAACCCGGCGGCTGCTGTGATGACTTCGTCCCCGGGCTTCAATGCCCTGCCGCCCAATGTGTCGGACGTCAAAACCGCCAGCGCGAGGAGGTTTGCTGAAGAACCGGAATTTACGAGATAAGCGTATTTTGCGCCAACCCGCTGCGCAAATTCATCCTCAAACTCATCGGCAAAACGTCCCGAAGTGAGCCAGAAATCCAACGAAGCGTCGACCAGATACCTGATGTCCTCGGCGTCGAACACCTTGCCGGAGACGGGAACCGCGTCTTTCCCTGGGACGAAATCCCTTTTAGGAAACGCTTCCGCGTGATAATCCGGTATCATGCCCAGTATCCTGTCCCGTAAAAGGGCCGCGTCACTGTCCAATATTTCCCGCTCCATCCATATATTCTTTTATCTGCTCCAATGTCACCGAGAGGGCGTCTTCGCCGGCGGAAACCCTCTTGTACCATTCCGCTGTAATTTTCAAGGCATCCGTAAAGTTATATCTGGGCGTCCAGCCGAGTTCCCGCGCTGCCCTGCCCGAATCCAGCCTGAGCAGGCGAGACTCATGCGGGCCGTCGTCTTTCGCTGTTTCATACGTTTTTCCGCCGCCCCAGATATCGCACAAATGACGCGCCGCACATTCCACGCTTACGGCGTCATCCGCGCGAGGGCCGAAATTCCACGCGGAGGCGCAGTTCTCGTCGCCTTCCCAGAGCCGCTCTGCAAGCAGCATATATCCATAGAGAGGTTCGAGGACGTGCTGCCAGGGGCGCACAGCGTCGGGCATCCTTATGGCAAGAGTCTGTCCGCTCAAAAAAGCCCTCATCGCGTCAGGAACGATGCGATCCGCCGCCCAGTCTCCGCCTCCGATGACATTGCCAGCTCTCGCGGTCGCGAGCCTCACCCGTCCGTCATTGAAGTAAGACCTGCGCCACGCCTCACATAGCAGTTCGACACACGCCTTGCTGCTGCTGTAGGGGTCCGCTCCTCCGAGCGTGTCGCTTTCCCTGTAACCCCGCTCCCAATTCATATCCTTGTAACATTTATCGGTAGTTATGACGACCGCGCTTTTGACGGATCCAGAACCCCGGATGGCCTCGAGCAGGTTTACACTGCCCATGACGTTTGTCCCGTAAGTGAGAACGGGCTGCCTGTACGACTCTCTCACCAGCGGCTGGGCCGCGAGATGGAAAACTATCTGCGGCTCAAATCCTGCCATCTCCTCGGACAATTTATCCGCGTCCCTTATATCGGCGAATACGCCTCGCGGGTCACCGTCCGGCGTTACGCTTTTAAAAAGAGACGGGTCCAGCGGCGGCAGTGAATATCCGTACACTTCCGCGCCGAGCGACTCAAGCCAGAGCATCAGCCAGCAACCCTTGAAACCGGTATGCCCGGTGATGAAAACCCTTCTGCCGCGCCAGAAGGCGC
>JAISZF010000298.1 GCA_031269415.1 Clostridiales bacterium | reverse complement strand
GTAATTGCCGTAGCCATGGCGGTGGTGATGAACATACTCTCAAACCGTGAAACTCTTGCGGATCAGGATGTCAAACGCAATCCGTACTGGCTTTCCTTTATGCGTTATTGGCCGGGTTTCTGCCTGATTATCTTCCTTATAGGGCTTTTCCCCGCCTCGAACTTTTGGGATTATCCTATTTATATAGTGGTTTCGGGGGTAATGTATTTTTACGCGAATCTGCGGCTGTACGAATATAAGCTGAAAGCGTGGCTTGTGACGATCTGCCAGGTCATTCTGACGGGCGTCGTCGCCTACGCGGTTGTGTTTCCTTTCCACATGAATTTTGAGGCTATCTCCTCGGAAATAGAATTTGTGACTATAAACTCAAAGTTTTATCAGTTATTGGTTTTATATGGTTATCAGGTATTGTTCTTCGCGATGCTCATTGCGGCGGCTGTTATAGCCTATTATAAATTTGAGGCGCTTACTAATAAAAAAAATCGAGGGAGCAAGCGCGCGGAGACAGTTTCCAATGCCACGTTGTACGCGAGGCTTTCGCTGTCTGAGGCTGAGCGGCCAAAATTCTACGACTTTATAGAAAAGAGCAACCCCGCCGACGTGATGGTAATGATCCTTTTTACCTGCGCAATCGGGCTGATCGCCATACCCGAGATAATCTATGTAAAGGATATATACGGCGACCTTAGAGCGAACACGATGTTCAAGCTCTGTTATCAGGCGTTTATCATGCTGGCGCTGGGCGTGGGATACACGTTTTCGCGTATGTTTTTAGGACATGGCAGGAAGAGTGTCTACAGCGCGGGAGCGCTGGTTTTATCGTCGATTTTATTAATAGGCGCGTTTATGTACCCGTTCCACGCCATACCCGGATGGTATGGGAATTTGCACTTCTCAAACTATAAAGGATTAGATGGAACACAATACATGCTGACTTACGAAGAGCAGCTTACCTGGCTGGTGGATGAAAGATTCCCCGAAGGTGAAGAACCTGAAGGGGATGAAGGAACATGGCCAAGGGTTTTGTCAATAGCCGACGATCTTCCGATTATACAGTATATAAATAAGAATATAAAAGGACAACCGGTAATCGCCGAGGCAAACTGGTCCAGTTACACGCGGTACGGGCGCGTAGCCGCGAATACCGGCCTGCCTGACATATACAACTGGTGGACGCATCAAACGCTGTGGCGCAATAAGCACAGCGAGGAATCCAACCAGCGGATTTGGGATTTGGAAGCTTTGTACACGACAGACGACCCAAATACAGCGCGCGGCGTAATAGAAAAGTATAATGTCAGCTACATTATAGTGGGTAAATTGGAACGCGCAAGATACAGACAAGGCGTCAACGAGGATTTGATACGTGGTTTGGGTGAGATTATCTGCCAATCCAACGATTCGTATCTGGTTAAGGTGAATAGATGAAGATTAATCGCGCGCATTTATTAGCCGCGTCAATACTGCTCGCGGCTTTCTGGTTGAAAGAGGACACGATCTGGTTCCTGCTTTGGTGGCTGGTTTTATTGGGTTTGGGCTTGGTTTTTTTACCATTTACAAGCCTGATATTCGGCGGCTTCAAGGGAAAAGGATACTTTTTTTCAAAGATCATAGGTCTTGCCATAGCCGGATATATCACATGGATGTTCGCCATGCACAAGATACTGCCGTTTACCGCGTGGGCGGCTTATCTGATTCTGGCGTTGTGTCTGTACGTCAATGTACTCATATCCCGCAAAACGGATATATGGCGGTCGTTCCTCAAGGACGACGGTCTTAAGCGGCACGCGCTGGGTCAAGAGATCGTATTTATGCTCGCGCTGTTATTCTGGTCGTATCTGCGCGGACTCAGGCCGGAAATAATCGGGTTGGAAAAGTATATGGATTTCGGTTTCCTCAACTCGATACTGCGGGGGACGTTCTTCCCGCCCTTAGACATGTGGTACGCTTCCGAATCCATAAACTACTATTATTTGGGGCATTACTACGCGGCGTACCTGACCCGGCTCAGTTTCGTGCCCTCACAGATAAGCTATAACCTGATGATGGCGTCGCTGTTCGCGATTTCGTTTATGGCGGCTTATAACATAGGCGTCTACCTGATTGGTATTCGTAATGAATTTTCCTCGGATAACGGAATGTTTAAATACGCGGAAACCTTTTGCGGCTTGTTGACGGGCACGCTGGTAACGCTGAGCGGCAGTTTGCACACTCCTATATACGCCTGGTTACTCAAAGGGGAATCCGCGACATACTGGTTCCCCGACGCCACGCGTTATATAGGTGTAAACCCGCCTGTGCCGAACGACGCCACGATCCACGAATTCCCGCTGTATTCGTATGTGGTGTCCGATCTGCACGCCCATGTACTGAATATGATATTCGTGCTGACTGTCATAGCTGTCACGATAGCTGTGGGCGTGAAGGTCATACGGCGTATTCCGGGCGGCGGGGAAACAGAGGCTGAAGTTCCATTTAGGGAATATATTCCGGGCTTAGGTTATTTTGTGCTGGTTTTTATGATTGGGTTGTTTCCCGCCACAAATTTTTGGGACTTCCCGATATATATAGTTGTTACAAGTTTAATGCTGTTTTACGTGAACCTGCGGCGGTTCCGGTTCGGTCTCGAATCCTTGCTTGTGACATTATGCCAAGCGTCGCTTCTGGCTTTGCTGGCTTTCGCGGTATTGACGCCGTTTCATATGACGTTCGTGGCAATGTCCTCATCAATTGAAATGGTGACGACGCGTACGAAATTTTATCAGTTGTTGGTGCTGTACGGTTATCAGGCGGCGTTCTTTCTTATGCTTATCATTTTCACGATTGTCACGTATATCAAGTCGAAAGCGGGAGGAAACGAAAAACGCTTGCCCCGGCTCTTTGACTTCATAGAACGCCTGAACCCCGCGGACGCTTTCGCGCTGATCCTGTTTTCATGCGCCATAGGTTTAATAGCCATACCTGAATTCATTTACGTTAAAGATATTTATACAGACAGCCCGCGCGCCAACACCATGTTTAAACTCACATATCAGGCGTTTATCCTGCTGACTCTGAGCATCGGGTATACCTTTACACGTCTGTTTTTGACCCGGGCGTATATATATACACACTCGATCACAACCCGAGCGGTTAGGATAATGATGTTTGTTCCGGCGGCCGCGCTGCTGTCCCTGGGGCTTGTGTACCCCTTTTACGCGATTAACTCCTGGTACGCCCCGTTTGCCGAATATACATCGTATAAGGGTTTGGACGGCGTTAAATACATGCTGACGTATGAGGAGCAGCTCTCTAAGATAGGCAAAGAGACATTCCCGGAAGGCGAAGAACCGCAGGAACCCTACCCCATGGTAAGATCCATTGAGGAGGATTACCCCATTGTCCAGTATCTGAATGAACATGTTAAGGGGCAGCCGGTAATCATAGAAGCCAACCTTGACGACCCGTACACATCCTTTGGGCGTATCGCGGTGAATACCGGTCTGCCCTCCGTTTTCAACTGGTACACTCATCAATGGCTGTGGCGCAACGCTGATTTTGGCGCTTTTAACGCGCGCACCGCGGATATTGATACTTTCTATGCTACGGGGGACGAAACCGCCGCCCGGAATGTGATTAACAAGTATAATATCAAGTATATCGTGATTGGCAAGCTGGAACGCGCGAGGTTCCGTAACAGGGTTAATGAGGAATTGCTGCTGTCGTTCGGGGATGTTGTTTGCCGGTCCGGGGATACAGTTTTGATTGAGGTTAGGTGAAGCAAAAGCGTTCCGTGAGCGGAACGCTTTTACTTTACCCCATTGTGGTACGTTTTGTTTATTTCCGTCGTTTTCAACAGCGCTATACCGCAGCTCCACGTTCACGCTCCGCTTCCTTGACATTTAAATATTGACGGT
>JAISZF010000245.1 GCA_031269415.1 Clostridiales bacterium | reverse complement strand
TATCTTTACCGCTGAAACGCTGGCCGGATCTGGAAAATATCCCAGATATGGCGCACCCGGACGGTATCCTTGTTTTCCCTTCCTTTAACATTTTCTGCCTCCGTTGAGCTGTTTGCGCATTCAATAAGCCTATTTTAAAGTAGAAAACAAGTTAATACTACATTACACGCCGGAGATTGTCAATGAGTAAACGAAAAAAGCTTCTTGACAAAATTTATATAATATTGTAGAATTATTGTGTAAACAGTCTAATTCAAGGAGAAAAATGATGGCAAAATCGATAAGTCTTAAAGCATTTGACAATTATTCAAAAGTGATGGCGGAATTGGGATATGAACGATATATAGGTCACCATAAGGTTATTCGCTATACCTCGGACGGTTTGCCGGTTTATACCATTTCGCAGCCTCCTCTATTGAGTTCGCCTTACGCGAATTCGCAGATTACCAATATGTTCCGGGGACTGCAAAACCGGCCGCTGCCATATTTGGCGAGTATCGCCATAACCGACAAATGCAACGCAAATTGCGAACACTGCAGCTTTTTTACAAGTTTGGATGATCCAAGCAAAGAACCGCTATCCCTCGATGAAATGAAGAATTTAATCCGCCAGGCTCAGGATTTAGGCGTGTCAGTCTTTGACTTTGTGGGAGGCGAGCCCTTGATGCACCCTCATTGGCGTGAGATCTTTGAGTCGGTGGATAAGCGGAAGAGCCATATATTTTTGTTCACCAACGGCTGGTTTTTGGCTGAATCGGCGCAAGGTCTGCGGGCGGCGGGGGTAGGCGGGGTATACGTCAGTTTAGACGCCAGCCAGGCCGACGAGCATGATCGCAAACGGGGCGTGGCCGGGTTATTCGCTCGGGCGTTGGATGGAATAGCGGCCGCTAAGAAGGCCGATCTGACTGTCGGCATCTCCTGTTGTATTGACGAAGAGGCTTTTGATGGCGGAGAGTTGGATAACATTATCGAATTGGGGCGCAGGCTGGGCGTACACGAAGTGATGGTTTTTGACGCCATACCCGTCGGGAGATTTCGTGACCGCGACGATTTGCGCGGGCAAAAGACATGGGTGGAGGAATTGGTCGATCATGTGCGGCATTATAACCAGGACGAGAGCTATCCCGGCATCATGATTTACTCCTATTCGTCAAGCTATTTAAGCTTGGGGTGCCCCGGGGGAACGTCTTATTTTTATGTGAGTCCTTACGGTGAAGTTTGTCCGTGTGATTTTCATCATCATAAATTCGGAAACGTGCGAGAGGAAAAATTAGCGATGATTTGGGACAAAATGTCCCGGCAAATGGGATCCCGCGGCAGCAGTTGGTCCGGGTGCTGGGCGAAGCAGAAGGGGTAAGTAACTGCTTTATAGATTATTATCAAACCTATATAAATCTTATCGTAATGAGTTAGAAAGAATCAAAAGAATAGCAAAAGGCTTAGATGAATAATAGCAAATACCTTGGAACCAATAAAAGCGACGGTCGTTAAAACGGCCGTCGTTTTTCGATGCGCGTCCGGCATGGGCAGCCGCTAGCAGTTGAAAGCCCGCCGCGGGCTTGATAGAGGGAACTGTTAGCCAAGGGCAATCAAATTTGTATAAAACGCGCTAACGCCCAGAATACTCCTTCACCCTTTCCACAAGTTCCTCCACAAGCCGTGGCAGCGGCACGTTTTTCGGCGTTCCGACAACCTCAATCCCGCAGCGGTTGAGCGGAAGCAGCATCTTCCGCGCCGGACTTTCTGATACGGCTCTCGCCATTGCGGGAGTTAGCTCACCGAGCATAGAGTTTGCTGAGATAATACCGATTACGCCGACGATAACGTCAACGTTCGGGGCGTTCACCGTTATGGCGTTCTCACCTGTCGCGCCCTCGTCAGCTCCGGCCTTGAGCATTGCGAAAGTCGCGAGCGCGTTTGTTCCGAGCGCGAGAACCTCCAGGTTTGACGAAAACTCTTTTTTTAATTTTTCGATAATAGATTTCCCTATGCCGCCGCCCTGTCCGTCGATAACCGCGATTCGCATACCTAATCCGCCTTTGTGTATTATGTTGTCAATAAACGCAGTATATCAAAAAAAATACCGCTTGAAAAGAAATATTCCCTGTGCTACAATAAATACCTAATGTAGTGATGAACGCTACGTGGTAATCTCATTTTCGCGCGATTGTACATAATTTGACTATGAAGGTCAAACCTAACCGTTGTACGCGGTTTAGTTTGGCTTTTTTGTTTTGTTAACTATCATTAATGAGGAGTACATATGAGTAAATCGAACTTGCCGCGAGGCGCGTTTAACCGGGCAAACCCCAATATGCCTGTGATAATCGTTTTGTTGCTGATAATCGCTGTCATATCGCTCTTGCTCTGCGTCGGACTTGGACCTGTAACAGTAACGCCGGGGAATGTCGCAAAAATTTTGCTGTCGCGTATACCGGCGGTTGGGAGCGCAATACCGCGTTCTTGGGAGCGGCTTGACGAGAATATCGTTCTTGGGCTGCGACTGCCGCGCGTGTGTCTTGGGCTGATTGTCGGCGCGTCGCTCGCGGTTACCGGCGTAACTATGCAGGCTCTCGTGCGGAATCAGCTCGCGGACCCATTTATCCTCGGCGTGTCGTCGGGCGCGGCGGCGACGGCAACGCTTGGTATGCTGTTCGGAGTGTTTGCGTTTTTCGGGGAATATTCACTTTCAATTTCCGCGTTTATAGGCTCGGCGGTAACAATTATCTTCGTTTACACAATTTCACGGGTTCGTGGTCGGGTAAACATCTCGCAACTGTTGCTGTCGGGAGTCGCGATTTCGATGATAATGGACGGAGTTACACGGATAATAACACTCTCCGCCCCAAATGCCTTGGGCTTGCATAACGCCGCGTTTTGGATGTCGGGCAGCCTCGCGGGGGCAAAGTGGGGATATCTCACCCTGCCTCTTGCCGTGCTGCTGATTTGTATGGCAGTGCTAATGATTAACTATCGCGGTCTGAATCTGCTCCTACTCGGCGATGAGAGCGCGGGCGCGCTTGGAATCAACGCTGGCCGTCTTCAAAAGCTGCTTGTGCTCGTGGGGTCACTAATGGCGGGTGTGACAATCGCCGTTTCCGGAACAATCGGTTTTGTCGGATTGATGGTACCGCACTTTACAAGGCTGCTTGTCGGCGGAGACCATAGACGAGTATTGCCGATTTCCGCGCTGCTCGGCGGCATTCTTGTTGTATGGGTCGATGTGGCGGCACGGATGCTGCTCGCGCCGGAAGAAATGCCTGTCGGCATACTGACCGCGATTATCGGCGGACCGCTGTTCATTTTCCTGCTCAAACGCGGCTCGCGAGATAAGAAAGGATGGTAAAATGACAAGGCTTGTTATTGATAACCTAAACTTCTCCTATGATGATACAGACGCGGCGCGGAATATTTGCCTAAGTGTTGACAAAGGCGAATTCGTTGGCTTAATAGGTCCGAATGGCAGCGGTAAGTCAACGGTATTAAAAAATCTTTACCGCGCGCTGAAACCCGACAGCGGAAAAGTTTCGCTTGACGGAGATGATTTGTTTTTCCTGTCACACAAGGCCGCCGCGCTGAAACTTGGCGTCGTCGGACAGGAGAACGATGTGCCGTTCGACTTCCTGGTTGAGGAGATTGTAGCGATGGGACGCAGTCCGCATAAAAAGCTGTTTGACATCGACAACGAACACGACAAGTACATCGTTCATCACGCGCTCGAACATCTCGGAATGGCGAATATGGCAAAGCGAAACTATTTACATATCTCCGGCGGAGAGAAACAGCGTGTCCTGATAGCCCGAGTCATCGCGCAGGAGTGCGACTTTCTGCTGCTTGACGAACCGACAAATCATCTTGACATAAGCTATCAATTGCAGATTTTTGATTTTGTGAAACGGTTGGGCGTTACGGCGCTGTCCGCTATTCACGACTTAAATATGGCTGCTCTGTATTGTGACCGCATTTTTGTCCTAAAAGCGGGAGAAATAGTTCTGCAAGGCAAACCGGAGGAAGTCTTAACGCCGGAAAATATTCTGAATGTCTACGGTGTTAGGTGCGACACGCGTATTCACCCAATAACAGGGAAACCCGCAATTACGTTTTTACCTTCCGGCAAATTATAACGAGGAGAACCTAAAATGAAAAAAACACTTTTCCTGCTTCTTTCCCTTGTATTAGCGCTTGTTCCCGTATCTTGCGCAAAAAAAGAGACATTGTCAACCAATCCCCCCGCGGAAACAACAGCTCCTGTTGAAAACGAGTCCGCGTATCCGCTTACTTTTGACAATTACGAGCGTGCTGTTACCGTCGCGGCAAAACCTGAAAGAGTTCTCGCGCTCGGTCCAAATACGGCGGAGCTGCTTGTCGCGCTGGGCCTTGGGGATAAAATAATCGGCACTTCGCTTCGCAATCACAGCCGGGGACCATTGCCGGAATATGCCGCGATCTACGAAACGCTCCCTGAACTGAATCATAGCGGCGCGACACGCGAAGCCGTTATAACAAGCGGCGCGGACTTTATCTATGGCATCGACTGGGAGTTCGGCGGCGCCGGTCTTGATGTTGATGAACTTGCGGACTACGGTATAACAACATACATTAATTCCGCGGTAACGATTCCCCAGCAATATCAGGAAATACGGGATATCGGGAAAATCTTCGGGGTTGGGGATGCCGCCGAGTCGTTTATCGCTGACCAAGAGGCGCGCGTCGCCGCTGTAACCAACAAAATAGCGAGACAGACCGCGCCGAATGTGTTGATTTGCGACAGTATCAACGCGGGAATATTCACGGCAAGCGGCATAAACTTTGCCTCCCTGCTATTAGAGACAGCGGGCGGCAAGAATGTCTTTGGCGACCTCAATGAAAAGGCGTGGGTCACGGTAAGCTATGAGGAAGTCCTCGCGCGTGAGCCGGAAGTTATCGTAATCTTTGATTATGATTCGCCGTCCGCTGAGGAAAAAATCGCGGAACTGCGCGCCAACGATATACTCTCGCAACTTGACGCTGTAAAAAATGAACGTTTTGTAATTATTTCGCTTGAAAGTGTCCTCCCCGGTAACCGCATAGCGTATGTGATTGAACAATTCGCGACCGGATTTTATCCGGAACTGTTCTAGCTAAATGGACAGATAAATGAAAAGCCCGACAGTTTAACCTGTCGGGCTTTTTCAGTTACACGGCCTGCTTGGCCGTGACTATCGCTTCTTTCCACATATCGCGGACTCGCGCAGCATATCCCGAACTTCAGCCATAATGCGGATATCTTTACTCAGTTTCCGCAATTTCACCATAGCGCCACAAAAATATGCCATTCGGACATGATGTCAAACATTCGATATAAATGATCCGCTAATTTGTATCGTTGAAGAATTAGTGATCTTATTTATGGTGACCGCCGATTCAGTATTGGTTCCACAACTTAAAAGCTCGATCACACCATTTGAGAAAATAATTGGTACAATATAACGCTGACTCATATCGGCGGTAAAATAACTTGTAATTCCCAAAGTTAACGGCGTATCGTATAGTGGTAAAAACGGCGATCCGGTTATTTGCAGATTACCGGAGGGATTGCCTGAAATCGAATTAACCACCAAGTGAATGAAGTAATATTTTAAGCGCCCAATGGATACATATTGGCCTCTGACAATATAATATGTAAATGTCCCGGCGTTTACGCTTCCTTTAATTACGGGCGTCCATGATACAGAGTTTTTTAGTTCAATACTCATTAAAACTTGCCTCCTAATGATTTTTTTAGATATATTAACCGTTTAGCTGGTAGTTTTTTTCACATTTGGTTGTAAGGCAATTTATTCATTCGCGATAAATGATCCGCTAATCTGTAAGGTTGAATAATTAGAGATCTTATCAACGCCGACAGCCAATTCGGTGCTGGTGCCACAACTTAAAAGTTCGATCACACCGTTTGTAAAGATAACAGGTACAATATATCGTTGACTCATATCGACGGTAAAAAAGCTTGTTATTCCGTTATGAAAAACATAGGAAAACATAGGAACCCTATATTCTTCTTTAAAGTTCAACCTGATTAAGCAATATACTTAACCATGTCTACCACTTTCGGCTGTAACGACCAGCCACTAT
>JAISZF010000209.1 GCA_031269415.1 Clostridiales bacterium | reverse complement strand
CGTGCAAATCCCGCTGACCTTTTTGAAGGATAAGGGAATCTATTAAGCCATACTTCGGCGCCCACATACACCGCCACTTATGTAAGAACGAAAAACGACGGTTTTCAAAGCCGCCGTTTTTTTATTCTCAGCAAAAGGCTTGACTTTTAAGTCTTACGGGTGTAATATATAATTATTACGTTTGTAAGAAATAAGGAGGATGTCTCGTGCGTAAAAAAATCATCATAACGCTCTGCGCTATATTGGGAGTATCGGCAATCGCCGTGGTTGTGGCTCTTACGCAGCCTTCGTTATTGGATAACATCTTGGATCCCTCGTCCAATAAGGTGTCCGAGCCTGACGAGTTGCTGCAACAGTATTTCTCTTATATCGCTGACGGCCAATACGAGGATATGTACGAAATGCTGACCGAGCAAGACAGAGAGTATATCAGGGCGGAGGATTTCATTACCAAGAACAAAAGCATCTACGGCGGGATTGAGGCGAAAAATATCAAGGTCACAATCACACAGGTAAGAGACGACGCCGAATCAGACGCCACACGGAAAATAGTTGACTATTCCTTGCGGATGGACACGCTGGCAGGGGAAATTTCCTATACCAATCAAGCGGTCTTTACGCAAAATGAGAACAAGGAATACCGCATGCAATGGACTACACACACAATATTCCCAAACCTCAATCCTGACGACAGGGTGCGGGTCAAAACGCTGTCGGCAACTCGCGGCTGCATTTATGACCGGAACGGTGAGATGCTGGCGGGTCCCGGCACCGCCTCCGCCATCGGCCTTGTACCCGGAAAAATGCGTAAGGAAGAAACCGCGCTTCCGGACAGCGCGGAAACCAATCCCCCGGTCGAACCGGAGTCCACAGGCGAAAGTGATAACGCGGATACAAAAGATACTGATACCCCTGAAAGCACACCGACCGTCATCTATAACGCGGAGGATATCGCCAAAGTAGCCGAGCTATTGGAAATGACGCCGGAGAGCGTTATCAAAAAACTGAACGCCTCTTACGTCAAGGACGACACTTTCGTTCAGCTAAGAATCGTTTCCAAGGATGCGAAAGAGCTAAAGGAAGAAATTCTGACCGTCAAGGGCATCATGATATCCGATACGACCGTGCGATATTACTCTTTGGGCGAAAAAGCGTCGCATTTGGTCGGCTATATACAGGGCATTAACGCGGAAGAATTGGAGGTTCTGCGGGAGCAGGGTTACCATATGAACAGTATCCTCGGCAAGGCGGGTCTGGAAAGAATCTATGAAAACGAACTCCGCGCCGTTGACGGATACGAAATAATCATTGTTGACAGCAAAGGCAGCGCGAAAGTGAGTTTAGCGAAAAAAGATAAGACCGACGGTAAAGACATTAAATTGACCATTGACGCGCAGATACAGAGTCAGCTTTACGACTTGTTTTCCACCGATAAAAGCTGCTCGGTAGCGATGAATCCCAAAACAGGCGAGGTGCTTGCCCTTGTGAGTACGCCTACCTACGACGCGAACGATTTTGTCCTCGGTATGCCATCAAGCAAGTGGACAGCGCTAAACGAGGATGAAAATAAACCGATGTACAACCGCTTCAAAGCGGCGCAATGCCCCGGTTCCACTATGAAGGCGATAACGGCTGCCATCGGGCTGAATACCGGCGTTATCGCGCCCACGGACGATTTCGGGCATAGCGGGAAGCGTTGGCAGAAAGATGGAAGCTGGGGCGGCTATTCCATCACGACGCTGACGGAATACAACGAACCCGCCAATATTGAAAACGCGCTGGTATATTCCGACAATATTTTCTTTGGAAAAGCCGCCCTCAAAATCGGTGGGGACACCTTCGCTGCGGAGTTAAAGCGCGTCGGCTTCGAGGAGAAGATTCCATTCGAGTACGCACTATATTCTTCTATTGTTTCCTCCACGGAGGATTTCAGTTCGGAAATTCAGCTTGCTGACAGCGGATTCGGACAGGGGCAGATTCTGACGAATCCCATCCACCTCGCCGCGATATATGCCTCTTTCTTAAACGGCGGGGATATCCTTCGACCTCAGCTTATCAGCGGCTCTCAGCCGGAAGTTTGGATAGATAACGCCTTCACGCCCGAAACCGCGTCGATTATGAGAAACAGCCTTATACAGGTTGTCGAGCGGGGTACGGCGAAGGAGGCGCGCGTTCCCGGCGTCACGCTTGCCGCGAAAACGGGAACAGCGGAAATCAAACTCTCGCAGGATGACGAAACCGGCACGGAACTCGGCTGGTTTGTAGAATTTACGGCTGATGAAAATGCGCCGACTCCTCTCCTTGTCGCAACAATGGTCGAGGACGTCAAGAATCGCGGCGGCAGCCACTACGTGGTTCCAAAAGTAAAAACACTATTCGAATAGGAGCGGACAGAATATGAAAAAGAGGACATTGTCTGGGATGAAGGAACGGCTGATAAAAATATCGGCGTTGATTGTCGCGGTTCTCGGAATAATTACTTGCGTCTCATGCGGCGCGCGAAAGACTGAAAGCGAAACGGAGAAACCTTTTCCAGAATCCACGGAAAGCGAACAACCTACAGCCGAAGCCAAAAAAAAGGGTGAAATCATCGGGGCTTACTCATATCCCGAAAACCCTGCGGAAGCGCTTAGAACCGCGTTAGATAAGGATGTGGAAAAGCGCGGCTTGCCCCTTACAATCGGCGAAGTGGAGCGAATCAGTTTTGACAAGTGGGAGCGCTCACAAATAGTCATCGGGTTTACGGAAAACAGCGACAACCTCTGTGTGATTGATTTTTCCCTTAAACACCTTGAATACAGCTATGAGAGGTCGCTTTTTGGACACGACAATCCGTCTTTCACCATTGCGTTCAAAGACCCTGACAATGTTCAGGATATGGAAATTGTGCTGACCTCGATCATCAAATATCTGTCGCCTGATTTGAGTTTGGAGGAAGCGCGGCATTTGGCAATCAATCAAGATAAAACACTTGGAACGGACGGCTATTCGCAGCCTGCTGATATTGGCGGATACCAAGTTCAGGCGCGGTACGCGACTCCAAACGTATTTTTTAGGACGCCTGACTTTGACGCGAAACTCGGCGTGACAGTTAGGGCAATCGCGCAGCTTTGGGGATCAGGGCTGGATAAAGGGCTTTGTCACGAATTAACAACAGGTGATTTTGACTTGCTGACCAGTGAACATCCCTGGCGATGGGACGAAGAAAGCGATGAACCATCTATCGTATACTCGGATTTTATTGTGAAAGACGTATCTGAGCATCAGAGCTATATTCACGGCGAAACATGGCATGTCGTTATGGTAGAGTCAATACTCACCGGCGAGGAGTATAGGTTGACGCTTGATACATGGGCGTTCTCAGACACTTACGAGTTCGGAATCGGGCAAGAGTACACCCTGTTTATCAGCCGCAAGTACGTCAGCGGAGTTAGCGGTGGAATTATGTACGCCGTACAGAAAACCGAGTCGGCGCAGTTCAATTCATGCGGATTCCAATCGCTTGATTATTTCACCCATGATTATGACAGCCGTTGGTGGAGGGTTGAGCCGGAGGAAGACGGCACAATCTATAACGTATACTTTGTCCTGCAAAGTCAAACTTGGGGAGAGGCGTTTGCCGTTTTGGAGGGGCATGGACTCGGAGAGGCGCAGTGGCGCGACGACCCTCCGGGTTGGGATGGCTACACGTTCGTTGGCTGGTACGACAACACGGAGTGGAATGGCGAACCGTACACAAAAGACACGCCCATTTATAAGGAAACCTATTTACACGCAAGGTGGAAATACACCGGTTCCGGCGGCGCATGGCCGAGGGCGCACAGGGGCGCAATCGAAGGTATTCAGGATGGAGGGACGCTTGCCGCCGGTTCAGAGGTGGCCATTACCGCGCTCGGCTATAACACCACCCTTGAATCCCCCGGAGATCAGCGCTTTCGTTGGACGCCTGTATCATGGCGTCTGTCTGACGGCAAGAAAGGAATGTTTTCAGACACCGTACCCTTTACGGCTACGCTGACAGCGGAGCCGGCTTCAGAGCAGACGCTCTATATCACTTATGTGGAGGAAATCTATGACATGGTTGGCTGGCAGAAAACAGGGCAGGTTCATGAGACGGCGGAGATAAATTTCACGGTCAAGTGAAACTTAAGTCTCAAAACAAGTCACTAAACTAAATGATAAGGAAGCTACAAATTATGATTAAACAACAATCCACAAGGAACGGTATGGTTTTCAGAGCGACGGCGCTTTTAATAGCCATAACCCTGATGTTTCTCCTTACCTCCTGCGACAGCGGCAAGAGTGAGCAAGGAGCTACGAGCGGTTCAACTCCGACGCCCACTCAGGCCGCTGGTGCAAGCTATTCCTACCCCGATGAGCCTGCGGAGTCCTTAAGGGATGCGCTGAATAACGCAGTCACTAAGCGAGGGCTTTCTATAGAAGTCGGAGAAGTGCAGATTGTTACATTTGAGGGCATGGAACAGGCGAAAATCCTGCTGCGATTTGCAAACGGAAATATGTGCGCCATCACGTTTAACTTAAAACATACCCAATACAGCTACGATTATATGCTGGACGGACACGACAACCCATCCTTCGTTATGGCGTTCAAAGACGCGGATAACGCGGACGATTTAAAGACCATTCTGGAGCTTGCGCTTCAGTACCTGTCCCCCGGCATGAGCGACGCTGAGGCTCATCGGCTTGCCGAAAATCAAGACCGCACCATATCGGTGGACGGTTATTCTCAGCCTTTGGATATCGCCGGATATCAGGTCGTAACACGGTACACAAACCCGAAGACGTTTGCCCGCACAGAAGAATTTGATTCAAGTTATGGTGTGAAAGTAACGGCAATCAAACAGATGTGGGGTGACATCAATCTCTCTGACTTTACGGAACTTAAAAACAAAAACCCGCGAAATCGGCGTCAAAAGCGGCTTGCGTGGCGGCGATGAAGGCGAAGCTGGATGAGGAGATGAACGGCCTATGAGTATTTTATCCGAACTGAACACAATACTTGACGCGCAGGGCATCTCGGTTGAAACAGGCGTTTTCAAAGGCAAAGCGCCTGACGAATACATCGTCATAACGCCGATGGTTGATACTTTCGAGGTGTACGCCGACGACACCCCTCATTTTGAGATGCAGGAGGCGCGGCTGTCGCTGTTCAGTAAAAACAACTATCAGCAGCGGAAAAATCAGATTGTGAGGGCGCTGCTTTCTGCTGATTTTACCGTGACCGACAGAAGGTATATCGGTCATGAGGACGATACAGGGTATCATCATTATTCCGTAGATGTTGTTAAGCCGTATCCAGTCGAAGAAGCCTGATAGGAGCAGGTTTTCTCAAAAAAATATCGGAATAACAACTGTATATTAACCTTCCGCATCCGGAAGCACATTTAATTGGCAAGGGCAGCAAGCCCCGCGCAGTTGCATTGCTTGGAAGAACAGTTGAACTGTGCAAACGGTACATGCAGATTTATCACAAAGAATCTAAACCGGATGATTATCTGTTTTACACCGTTATCCACGGAATCCGTCACCCAATGTCTGCTGATGCGGTTGCGGCGTTTATGAAAAAATACGGTGACACCGCAAGAATGGAGTGTCCGGAAGTTCCAGAGCGTGTTCACCCACATCAGCTAAGGCACACAAGAGCGATTCACTACTATCGTGCCGGGATGCCGCTGTCACTCGTGGCAGAACAATTGGGACACGCGTCGCCAGAAACAACAAAGATTTACGCCTACGCTGACAGCGACATGAAACGCGCCGCAATTGAGAAAATAGAGAAACGCAATGAAACTGACACGGCTATCCCCATTTGGGAAAACAACGAGGAGATGATACTTCAACTCGTTGGTTTGAACTGATTTGTTATTCCGATATTTTTTTGAGAAAACCTGCTCCTATCAGGCTTCTTCGACTGGATACGGCTTAACAACATCTACGGAATAATGGTGATTATTCCGATAACGGAATAATTTTCACTACGCCATTGACGCGGCGAAAGAATACGAATATTTGAAGGAGGATTAGATTATGGCAACAATTGGACTTGACCGACTCTACTACGCGCCGATTACCGATGCGCCGACCACAGGCATTGAAACTTACGGAACGCCCGTCATGCTGGCGAAAGCCATCTCTGCGGAGCTTTCCATTGAACTTGCGGAGGCGACGCTATATGCCGACGACGGCGCGGCAGAAATTATCAAGGAATTCAAGAACGGCAAACTCTCGCTCGGCGTGGACGACATCGGGCGCTCCGCCGCCGAGGTCTTGACAGGGGCGACCACCGACGACAACGGCGTTCTGGTGTCGGCAAGCGAGGACGGCGGCACTCCCGTCGCCATTGGGTTCCGCGCGAAAAAGGCAAACGGCAAATACCGCTACTTTTGGCTGTACCGCGTGAAATTCGGCGTACCGAGTACGAACCTCGCCACCAAGGGCGACAGCATCACGTTTTCCACGCCGACTATTGAAGGCACGGTGTCGCGCCGTAACAAGCTGGACGGCAACGATAACCATCCGTGGAAAGCCGAGGTCAACGCCGATGATAGGGGGTAGCCGCCGAAACTATCACCGGCTGGTATGCGGCGGTGTATGAACCGGAATTCGGAAATGAGGGATAAAAAATATGGATAACGAGAGAAGCGCGAAAATCAACATCGGCGGCGTGGACTTTGAGTTGATTCTCACCACGCGCGCCACAAAGGAAATTGCCCGGCGTTACGGCGGACTTGACAACCTCGGCGAAAAGTTGATGAAGTCAGAGAACTTCGAGATGGCCTTGGATGAAATAATCTGGCTGATTACGGTGTTGGCGAACCAGTCCATTTTGATTCACAACCTTAAAAACAAGGACGCTCCGAAAGATGTGCTGACCGAGGACGAGGTGGAACTACTGACTTCGCCGCTGGAACTGGCGACGTACAAAAACGCCATCACCGAGGCGATGTTCAAAGGCACGGCTCGAAATATTCTCAGCGAGGACAACTCAAAAAACGCGGGAGCAGCCGAGTAAACGATGATGAATTGTTTACCCGGCTGCTTTATTACGGCACGGTACATCTGAACCGCTCCGAGGATGAGGCGTGGTTGATGCCGCTCGGACACCTTATGGATTTATGGGAGTGCCATAGGCAGTTCTTGGGACTGTCAAAGCCGAAAAGAGAATTGTTTATTGATGATGTCATCCCCGATGGCATCTGATTTTTTGTGCGCAAAGGAGGTGTTGCGGCATGGCTGATAATTTCGGGCTGAAGATTGGTGTCGAAGGCGAAAAGGAATTCAAGAACGCCCTTCGCGACATCAACCAGTCCTTTAAGGTTCTCGGTTCAGAGATGAAACTCGTCTCCTCCGAGTTTGACAAGCAGGACAAATCAGTGGCGGCTGTGGCCGCCAAAAACGAAGTCCTGAACAAGGCTATCGACGCGCAGAAGGATAAAATCAAGACTCTTGAGGACGCGCTCCGAAACGCCTCCGAGAGCTTCGGAGAAAACGACAAGCGCACACAGAACTGGCAAATCGCCTTAAACAACGCAAACGCCGAACTCAACGGCATGGAGCGCGAACTCGAAGACAACGAGAAAGCCCTTGACGACATGGGCAAGGAAGAGGACGACGCGGCGAAGTCTGCTGACGAATTAGGCGACGAACTCAAGGACACCGGCGAGGAAGCCGAAAAGTCAGGCGGCAAGTTCGAGAAGCTGGGCGGCGTTCTTAAGGGCATCGGCGCGGCAATGGGCGCGGTGGCGGTCGCCGCCGGAGCCGCCGCTATCAAACTCGGTAAAGAAGTTATAGCGGCTTATGCCGATTACGAGCAGCTTGTCGGCGGCGTGGATACGCTGTTTGGCGACGCTTCGCAGACGGTGCAGGGCTACGCTTCAAACGCTTTCAAGACCGCCGG
>JAISZF010000200.1 GCA_031269415.1 Clostridiales bacterium | reverse complement strand
CCGCGAAAAAATCAATATGCCACTGGCTTGTATGCAGTTCGGAAAGGCGTTTCAAACCCATTAGACCGTACTGCTTAACCAAGCCGCTGAAATTAACCGCGGTATTGCCGGATACGGTAAGCCTCTGCCCGGCCATTGCGTGGTAAACCATGGAACCGAGGCAGATTTTAGGCTTCCAGCCGGCTTTTGCCCCCAGATAATAGTAATAGCCCAGCAGGAGGCTGTCGTCCTCGAACCCCTGTTTACCCGCCAGGAACCGTGTGTCATATCCGCCCACAGCCTTCAAAATATCGGATCTATGGACGCACGGGTGTGTGAACCCGGGAATAATTAAATCCCGCTTTTGGCTGTCCATTAACCGGCGCAGGTCTTCCTCGTCCGACGGGAGCGGCTCGGGATACTTCCCAAGCCCGCTCACATAGCCATTTTGATCGACAATACCGCAGCTTATCACCGGTTCGTCCGTGGAGTCGAGATAATTTACTAAAGGTAATTCCCAATTGCCGGTAAAGATCATATCCATATGGATCTCGCTGATATATGCTGTGTCCGGCATTGCCCGCCAAATATATTCAAAAGACCTCTGCCGGCCAAGCACAATCCCGTCGTTTACGCCAGTGCCGATTAGAACACAGTCCAGATCAAATCCCGACAGGAAATCCGCGGCCTCTTCACGCCCCCAGAATCCCTGATTGTATACGACGACCGTTTTACTCGCGCTTTGTTCGAGGGATCGCAGGCATTTTGAAGCCATGTCTATATCTTCCGAATGCCGGTCATCCCTCAAAAAAAGCAATAACGTATGAACCAGCCTCATATTGACTTCCTTTCACCCAGGATTAACAGAGGAAGTAAGGTAGCTATATTGAAGTTTCGGATCATTAATTATTATTCGGTTTATCTTTTCATTCTGTCCGTTATAATAAGGCAGATATATTTTCAGCATTTCCTTGAGGATCTCATTGCACTCAGCCGCGTCTTTCGGTTTGGCCATTTCCAGTTTCTTTAACAGCCAGTACTCAAAAAAGTGATTAAACCGCACTTTCATAAAATCTTTAAGGAGATTGGCTCTCTTCAGGTATTGAAATTGAGACTCTTCCAAAATCAACTGCTTACGAAAATAACCCGGATTAATCGCGTTGACCACGGAACCCTCTCGGCACGTGTAATAAACATGGACACAAATGTCCAGAACCGCGATATTATCCGCGCACTTCAATAATTCATACGAAAACAGGCTATCCTCCCCAACAGCCCCTTCGACCTCGATCAAGCCATTGGATAGGATTACGTCTTTTTTTATAACCATCGCCTGGATACTGATCGGCATGAATTTTATCCCGCTCAGGAACTCCGTTTTATCCTTCGCCGTGATAATGGGCACGCCGGCGTTCGCTTGCAGACACATTTGATAATTTCTTGAGAAAGTTATCGAGTTTCCCGCCTGCAGTACATTGCCCAGCGCGATATCAAGCTTCTTTTCCGACACTTCCTTATAAAGGGCGGTATAAGCGTCGTTTATCGCTTCGTTATCGGGATCCAGAAAAGTAATATATTCGGTCGAGGCCATCTCCACGCCCTTGTTGCGCGGCCGTGACGCTGAACCGGATGCTTTGCCCGTAAAGGCAAAAGTCCTGACGTTCTTATAGCGATTTGCTATTGCCTGTATATAAGCCGGTGTTTCGTTATCCGTTGAGCCATCGTCCACCAATATGATCTCCATGTCCTCGAACATGCCGCTTCGCCTCAGGCTCGGGAAGGCTTTGCCGTACAGAAACAAACCGTTGTTATAAACAGCTACGATAACCGAGAGTTTATAAGGGTGTCCGCTGTCAAAGGCGGACGTTGTTTCCCGCGCGTTATAATTAAAATGATCTATGCCGTAGCCGTTCGGGTACGCAGCGCCGTCTTTTAAGGCAAGCAGCGCGTCCGGTTTCGCCGATTTCGCCCAGAATACCGCGCGGTATTTGGATCCTACCCGCTCCACGTAATCATGCTCTATGCCGTGGATTAAGGCGTCGCCGGAATAATACGCGTCTTTGCTTATATAGTCGCGGTCTGTGTATTTAAAGCCGTTTATCATATCTTCCAGATAAAAGCCCTCATAGGTCATATTGGGATGAAAAAACGCTATAACATCAAAATCGGCGTAACGTTCACGCAGGCTTTCGGCAGATATCAGTTCCCTGTTTTGATATGTCTGATCCTTAAACATCCTCTCGATCCGCGGGGTGATCGTTTCCGCGACAACGGCGGTCCGAGGATTTTCCCGTTCAGCCGCTTCAGCGGGAATAATCTTCTCCAGCATTTCCCGCATTCTGTCAAAGCATGTGTCCTCTTTCATCGCATGCCGCACACCGGCGGTTTGCCGCTCATAGATCTCCTCGTCTGACAGACTGTTCAGCATATGGGCGACTTCTGTCCGCTGATGAACCAGTTGAATCAACGGGAGGCGATTGAATACGCCCGCGCTGTAATTAGACAGCATCAAATTCCCTGTGGCTTCCAACTCGTATGTCCTCATTGCGAACATAGTCAGGCTGTCCTTGACGGTATTCAGGTTGACCGCCCAATTGTAGAGTTTATGAACGCCTTGCAGAGCTTTGTGCGGCATCAGTTTCATCATGCTGTTCTTGTATTTCTCGGGATACGCGTACAATTCGTTACTCAAATAGGAGCAGCGGTTAATAATATCCAAACTCCGTCCGCTTTCCATAATCCCGCCGAATATCATTTCCGCGTCCCGGCAGCGTTCCTCATAGTGGTTATACCAGGTACCGGCAAAGACAACATTATCTTTCAATTTACAGCGACGCGACCCGATAGGGTTATGATATAGCGGATTGCAGAAAAACCGCAGAACATATACATTCTTATGCCCGCAGTCATTTTCGTAACGGGCGGCGGTTTCCGCCGAGGAGGTAAACACATAATCGCATTTTTTAGCAATATACAGGTATTCGCTGTAATGCGTGGGATCCTCTATCGAATAAAAAACCAGCGGAATCTGTTTTTCTTTGCAGCGATCCAACAGCTTGACGAGCCGCGCGCCGTTCGCCGACGCCACATTGCTCATATAAAGCCAGTCGCGCCACGCCGTCGTAATCAGGAGGAATTCCACGCCGTTTATGGCTTCATCCGCGTTCTCAGGCGTTACGTGAATAAAACGCGCGGTGTCTTTAAGCGCGTTCAGCAGGAAATCATCCGAAATTATCCCTATCTTTTTCTCATAAGGTTTATAAAACCGACTTCCGCCGCTGACAGGCAGACTGTCCGCAAGGCTGATCAGCGTTTTATATAGAACTGAATTGTCCGCTTCATTCAAAATACTCATTTTTGTCATGGCGCTTTCCCTCCTATAGCCTGTACGCGCCTTCACGGTGGTATACGTTCCTAGTATCCAGGACGATCTTGTCATTCATCTCCCTTTGATGTCCGGCTAAGTGGGAATGCCCTACCATGATTACCACAAAGTCCACGTCGCGTATAAACTCGTTGAAATCCATATATTGTGACGGCGTGACTCTTTCACACAGCATGGGATCGAATACCTTAGGCGGATTCCCCATGCAGGTCTTCACGAGATCCATCAATTGAAGCGTGGGACTCTCTCTGACGTCGTCCACGTCCTCTTTATAGGAAATACCGTAAAAACCGACGCGCGAGGTATCGGAAATATTATTCTCCGCCATTATCTCACGGACGCGCTCCAACACGTACATAGGCATGGAATCGTTTATCTTTCGGGCCTCATGTATCAAGCGAGCCTCCAGGGGGTAATCCCCCACCAGAAACCAGGGATCCACAGAGATACAATGTCCCCCTACTCCCGGGCCGGGCTGAAGGATATTTACGCGTGGATGCATGTTTGCCATGCGGATGATTTCATAAACGTCCATACCGTCGGCGCGGCAGATCTTCGCCAATTCGTTGGCGAAGGAGATATTAATGTCCCGAAAGGTATTTTCAACGATCTTAGCCATTTCGGCGGAGCGTATATCGGTAAAGGCAAACCCGCCCAGGCAGAAAGTGGCGTAGACCGAGCGGATCAATTCGGCTGTTTCACGGGAATCCGCGCCTATAACGCGAGCGTTGTGTTCCAGTTCATACAGCATTCTTCCGGGGATTACGCGTTCCGGCGCGTGGGCGAAACGCGCCTTAACGCCTGTCTCCGACGTAAGCGGACGCAAATATCTATCAATGGTTCCAGGAGAAACGGTGGATTCAATGACAATAATCGGGTTAGGAAGACACACTCGCAGTATGTCTCGAACGGCGTTTACAACATAAGACGGATCGATCTTTTTCGTCCCTTTATCATATGGGGTCGGTACGGCGACAATATAGAAATCCGTCGCGGCTGGCTTCGCACCGAATTTTATTCCCTCGCGGATCGCCGCTTTCAGAAGTGCGTCCATACCCTTTTCCTCAAAGGTGACCACACCTTTTTGAAGCGCTTCTATGATAGACGGATTGGAATCGGACCCAACCACAGGCAACCCGCGGCTGGCCAGCGTCAGGGCGGTGGGAAGCCCGATACGTCCAAGTCCTGTCACGCAAATACTGTTCATAATCCTGTCCCCCGTTAACTATTAGGCTTTTCCCTTCATCATATGTTTGCTGGGACAAAAAGGTTATGAACGGCGCGGAAAAAAAACACCGAGAGAACGTGTCTCACGGTGTTTTTTCAAAAAATAAGGTTACTTTATCATTCTTAAGGCATTTTTAAGTCCCGCTGACACTTCCTCTATCGGAAAATACTCAAGGCCAATATATCTGGAAAAGCCAGTACCCTGAATCCGCTGAAATATCTCGGGATAGTTAATTTCACCATTATACAGTTCGTGTCTTCCAGGATACCCTGCCGCGTGAAAATGCCCGATTTTATCAATATTGTTTTCAATTCCGTTAATTATATCGCCTTCTGTTATATGCTGATGGTAAATGTCATACAGGACTTTTACATTATCGCTATTCACAGCTTTAACGATGTCAAAAGCCTCATCGGAGGAATAAAGATAGTAATCCGCGTGGTCAACGCGAACGTTCAAAGGCTCGATCGCTAATACTATATCACGGCGCTCCAAGCAGTGTACGCATTGTTTCAGACCCGCTATGATAGACTCGTGCTGCGCTGTCCTGGACTGCCCGGTATCACTGCCCACCTGTGAAATGATCATTTTGCATCCGAGCTTCTCAGCTACTGTTAATGTTTCTTTCAACCCGTGGATATACGCGTCGCGCGTCGCGGGATTCGTTAAACTGATAAATTTTGTGCATATGGCGACCGGTGTCAAATTCAATTTTTTCTGTTGATCGTATATAGATTCGATATCCTTATCCCAATAGCTCCAAAATTCATATGCTTCAAAACCGGCGTGCTTTATTGCGGACATACTTTCCAGAAAATCTTTGCCTCTAAAAACAGCGTCCACGCAAACTGAAAATGAAGCGCCCATTCAAAATCCCCCCTGCACTGGGCATTAAATGTGAAAAGCCAGTCAATCATTTTCAAGCAGTTCAAGAACAATTTTCAGATCCTTTCGGGCGTCCACATAAGCATACCGCCCGTCCCCGCCCGCAAACTCACCTCTCTGTTCCAATGTCATACCAAATTCTTTGCAATTTTTAATGGCCTCATCCATACTATTAACATTGAAAGCGATATGGTGTACGCCCTCGCCGTTTTTCAAGCTGTTTGTCGTTTTTACTATACATCCAACTTTATCATACTCGAATGAGGTTGTATAGTCCCTGCCATCCTTTTCTGTCCACGTGCCGCCGTATAACATTAATATGTGTACCGTTATGAAAAACATAGGAAAACATAGGAACCCTATATTCTTCTTTAAAGTTCAACCTGATTAAGCAATATACTTAACCATGTCTACCACTTTCGGCTGTAACGACCAGCCACTAT
>JAISZF010000189.1 GCA_031269415.1 Clostridiales bacterium | reverse complement strand
CCGCCTTGGCGTATTCCTTCTCAATCGGCAGCAGGAAGGCCGCGACGAACATGATTGCGGACGCGATTGCCGGCGCCCAGCCTATCATGAAGTTTATTACGTTTATCGCCGAATCGGGTTGCGCCGCGAGGTTCGCGTCATAGCCCGCGTTTTGAAGGGCGATAGCGCAGAAAAGCGTTCCTCCCGCGACGGCTAATTTGCTCGCGAGATTATCCGTTGTCGCAATCATGCTGTCTATCCGTCGGCCCTCGCGGGCTTCAATAATATCCACTATATCATTCCTGTTTGTATTGAACAGCACGAACGCGATGGCGATCGCAACTCCGGTCGTCGCGGCGTTCACATAGATGGCTCCGATTGAAAACGGGTCGATAATGAACCATATCTTGCCCAAGACCGCAATTACCGCGCCGGTCATCATAGCCTTTCGCCGCCCGAGCTTTTTGTCGAGTGGCCCGATAAGAAACGAAGTCGCAACCGACATCACAAGGTACACCGCCTGTATCATTGTCGCCGACGCGGTCGAGCCGAGTACATAGGTCGCGTAATACGTCAAACTGGTCATTAGCAGCATATTCACGAGCATATAGCAGATTATAAAAAGCGTGTTATACCACCAGGACGGCGTTTTCGCGAGCAGCTTCAGTATGGTCAAAAACGATAGCTTTTCCGAATCTTCAGAGATCTGCTTCACTCTCTCTTTTGTCGTGAAATAATGCGTCAGGCTTCCGCCGACAACCAATCCCCCGAAAATCGCGGCTACAATAATAAAACCGCCGGAGGCGCCGGATTCGCTGAGGTTTCCCGAAGCGTCGAGGGCGCCGAAAAGTTTCAGCAAGGGCAGGCAGGACACCGCGCCGATAGCCGAACCAATGCACCCGCCGAGGTTTCGGAACACGTTTATTGAGCGGCGATCGGGATCGGAAGCCGTCGCGAGCCCCGCCATGGCGTTGTAGGGCAGGCCGCACGTTGTGTTGAAAACCTCAAACAATATATAGGCGACCAAGGCTATTATAGCCGTGGGGGCCTCTGAAACGCCGAAGTCTGTGAACATGGCCACAAGCACTATTGCCCACGGAACGCAGTGCCAAAGCGCGAACGGGCGCACCGCCTCGCCATTTTTGAAACGCCTGTTGACCGACCAATACCCGATAAGCGGGTCGTTCACCGCGTCCCATATCGTCCCGATGGTTATTATCGATCCGGCGAGTGCGATGTCGATTTTCAAGACGTTTGTCAGGAAGAACAGATAGTATAAATTCTTGAACTGATAAATAATATTGTTTGAGCCGGAGAAGGTCATGAATCCAAGTTTCTCGCCGAGTTTTATTTTGTGTGTTCCGTTCATAAGGGTCGCATCCTCCTTCATACTTTTACGCCTTCTTTCGCGGCGTCTATGGCTATCTGCTGGAACTTCTCCCGCATAAGTGTTTTGAACCGCTCCGGTTCGTCGCTCATCGGGTTGTGCCCGGATTCCTCAAACCAGACGAGCTCTTTGCGGGGCGCTTCAATTTTCGCGAAATATTCATCCATAAGGGATGCGGGCGTATTATTATCAAACCTTCCATCAAAAATAAAATACGGCATTTCTAATTTCGGACATTCTTTCGCCAAATCGGTGTCCGCTATTTTCGGCCACATCACCTTGAGCGAAAATTTGTAGCCAAGAATAATGCCGAGCAAATCCGAGAGACTGTACTCTCCCGATAAGATTATCGGCTTCACGAACGAAGCGATAAGATTGCGCTTCTTTTCGTTCGGCGAATACCCTCCGTATTTCGTCATAATCTTTCGCTGTGCCATAAGCCCGTCGAATCCATTTTTGTATTGTCCATAGGTCGGCGCGCCGAGGTTCTCGAGGATTTTCACGGATTTGGCGTCGCCCGATTCCCTTGCGCGTTCAAGCGCGAAAGTGTAAGTGATTTCTTCGTTTTTCACACCGTCGGCCATTTGCCCGTAACCGAGATACGCGGCGATGTGTTTTGGGTATAGGTAAGCCAGCTGCGTGCCGAGCTCACTTCCCCAACTGCCGCCGACGATAAAAAGTTTGTCCTTATTGAAACGCTCGCATAGTTTTTCGGCAAGCTCCGCGGCATCGCGGACAAGACGCTCCGGCGTGAGGTCATCCGCCTTGGCACCCCGGTATGAGCCGCCTGTACCGCGCTGGTCGTAGCACACAAGCGTGAACGCGTCAGCCAGATCCCTGTGCGCAGTCATAATGCTGTGACGATTCGGGACGCCCGGCCCCCCGTGAATGAACAGCACGACGGGCCGCGTGTCGTCATTCGTGAGAATATGTATCTTATGAGGAAACCCGCCGAGCGTAAGTTTGGATTTTTGGTCAATGGCTGTCATCGCTTTTTATCAACTCCTTGAAAAATTCGATCATGCGCGTATAATTTTCAACGCTGATACGCTCGTTGCTGTTATGCACCGTATTCTTTTCCTCGTTTGTGACGAGCAGGGGCGTGAAGCGATAGATGTAGTCGCTGACGCGCTCGTAATTGCGCGAATCCGTGCCGCCGAGAACCAAGTAGGGCGACACTACCGCACCCGGGAAAAACCGTTCCGCAAGGGCTTCAATCCGCTGATAGAATGTTCCGGATGTCGGGGAGATATTGCTTGCTTCCGATTGATAAGCGCGTGTTATTTCGACGGGAATATCCCCCGCGAGTTTACGGAAATGAGCCTCGACGGAATCCGCTGTGTCGCCAGGCAGCAGCCTTGTGTCGATAATAGCCGTGGCTTCAGACGGCAAAATATTCGACGCGCTCGCGCCCTTTGCCATTGTCGCGGCGAAAGTCGTTCTAATCATAGCGTTCGTTTCCGGGGATTTTGAGAGCGTGGACGTCAGAACCTTTCCGAGTATGCCCCGGTTCTTTACCGCGAAAAGGGTGGCCGCGCCCATTTCCGGCGCGAGTTTTTCGAGCATCTGCGCGACGGGCGACGTTATTCTCGCGGGGAGCGGGTTTTTCTCGATGCGCCTGATAACTTCACAAAGTTGGCCGAGCGCTGTTGATTTCGGCGGCATTGACGCGTGCCCGCCTTTTCCCTTGACCGTTATCACATAATCCGTTCGCCCCTTTTCGCCGACGCCTACCAGCGCGACAGGCGGTTTTACGCCTTTTAACGCGCCATTCAGGACAATTCCGCCCTCGTCAAGAACGCCGGAAAACCTGATGCCGCGCTTTTCAAGATAAGCCACGATTTGCTTTGCCCCGTGACCGCCGCCGACTTCCTCGTCATGGCCGTATGCGAACCATACGTCATTTTTCGGAACATAGCCGTTACCTATAAGCGCCTCGGCCGCTTCAATATGGGCCAGCATTTGGCTTTTGATATCAAGTGTACCGCGTCCCCATACAGTGCCTTCGGCTAATTCGCCGGAAAACGCCGGGTATTTCCAGTCGCTCTCCGTCGCCGGAACCACGTCATAGTGCGCCATAAGCAAAATGGGATTCTCCGCGCTTTTCCCTTTCCAACAAAACAAGAGGGCGTAATCGCTGATCCGCGTAAATTCGCAGGTGCTAAAAAACAGCGGGTAAGCCTCCGTTAGAAAAGTTATATACTCGTCAAATGGCTTGAAGTCCGTTTCCTCATACCGAGCCTCGCTGACTGTCTGAATTTGGATTGCTCTCGACAAGCGCCGAATCGCCTCATCTGAAACTATAATTTCGTCCATAATACTCCTTTAACATATATGTTTTATACGATATCAATTATATTAACTCTCGCGACGTCTGTCAAGAAACGTGCTGGGTAGTCATGTAAAGCGTCATAATATATTCTACCGTAATATTATTTCGGAAGCTACGTATTGATTTTGATGATATAATTATTGTATTGTCAGCTTTGTGGAGAAATAAATGATTTTTGGCAAAGAGTCCGAAACGGTAGAATTCAAAAAGACCACGGGGGAGTTGAATGACGCCCTGAAAGATGTAGCGGCGATCCTCAATAAACATAATCGCGGCGAATTGTATTTTGGGATACGAAACGACGGCACCGTCCTCGGGCAGATGATCTCGGATTCCACGCTCAGGGATGTCAGCCAAAGGATATCGGACAAAATCAGGCCGCAGATTTACCC
>JAISZF010000050.1 GCA_031269415.1 Clostridiales bacterium | reverse complement strand
ACAAAAATACAACCCAATGGATTTGATTTCCATACAATTAGTAAAGAATCTAAGCCGGGATATAAAATACGAAAGTTACGAACAAATGAAGTATATAACCTATCTGCCTGTTGGCTGGTATAAGTGTTCATACGTAAATGTAGACAGCGAGAACGATTCCAGTACAATTGAAAATGAGACAATCCTCGTATATGAATTCAACCGCGCAAAATACGAAAACATGCTGGAAAAAATGCCTGAATATTTATGGAACAAAAAGCGGTACGGCAGTGAGACGGTTAACGAATCAGCCTTGTATTACAAAGCGACAAAGCTAGTCGGGGATTTTTTCGACGACCCTATTGACAATTTTGATGATGAGCTAATAACAAACGTACAGAAACTAATTCGCCATGTAGCGCAGAATGATACCAAGCCCGTATTTTTTGATTACAGTGACCGCAAAAAATACGATATGGACCAAGTAGTGAAGGAGATTACTGTCTTGCCCGGACCGGAGATTCACAGCCGGCTTGAAAAACTATTCAATGATAGCCAACTGCACTGGAAACTGTTATATAAAGATTTTAACACATTCAGGACAGCGTATGACAACGCCAACCGACTTTATTATTCCCCGCCGGTATATAACGACGCTTATGGGGAATCCGCCGTAACTTTGGAACCTTTAACACACGAACGGAAACAGGAAATCCGCAAAAAAAATGAAAACAGGTGCCACGCTTGCTATTCCAGGTTATTTGAAGAGCGGGAAATACGGTACATTGAGATTGATCATATTATCCCCGTGTCACGCGGCGGCAATGACGATGAAGATAATTTGCAATGCCTATGTGAGTATTGCCATAATCTAAAGGGCACGCGGATTATTAATTTTAAAAAGAATTCTACAAGCCTGTTGTCCGCGCCAAACAAATTGCAGTTATTTAACCCGCCTTATTCGGAAGCCACTGAATGGACGATTGCCCGAATTGTTAACTGGTTTTATCAATGCGCGGCGTGTGCATATATAGACCATCCCGGCGACCCAGGTTCAGGCGACTTTGAAGGCAATACGGGTATATTTGAAATAGTATTATATAAAGGTAACGATCCTCACTGGCTAGATAGCTATAAGCCTGATTTATTAAAATTTATTATTGAGCAGTTACAGTTTACTCATATTAGAGAATTACAGGTCACAATTGATAATAATGACAATTGTTGAACCTTCCCCTCCTTAAAATCCGGCCAACTGTAATGTAATGGCAGCCATAGATAATTATCTATGACTGCCATTATCGTATCGGATTAATATTTGGCTATTATCACTTATGCTATATGGTTCTTCCAATTACATTCCAGCGGGGATTTATCTTCACGCAATCTTAAAAATCTTGGGTGCCTCAATTTGCCGGTATCTTTAAACAAATCATTCGCCAGTACTTCGATTACTTTGCCCTCCCACTGAACAGGTTGAAATTCATTCCTCTCCGCGCGCTCATAATCAGTGTCTGTAATACAATGAATATATCCATCCTTGGACAAATACTGACTACTGAACATGTGGCGCGTTTCTTCGTCAAAACCTGCGCATTCCCCGATCTCAATTACATTAACTATTTTATGACCAAACCGCATCTTCTGAATGTAAAACGTCTTTTTCTTGGACAGCGTTTTAACCTCATCGTCGGATATAGCAACGCCAAACTGAATATTGCCAACCCAATGCTCTGCGTAGTATTTGGATACCGGTATTAAATGGCTCTCATTTCGCGCGTAATAGTCGTTGTCCACTGAACTGCTCCAGTCAAATACTTTTATTTCCCCGGTTTTTGAGTTTTCCCAATAATTCCATGTTTCCGGAAGCTTCCCATTATACTCTTTTGTTGGTTCGCTAAACCCAGTAATGATAACTTCTCGGGTAAAATTCTTCTTTACTTTTAGAAATGCTTTGCTTCTCTTATGTTCGTATGGGGCTGATTTATCTTTAAGAATAATCCCCTCACCGCCCATTGCAACAATATACTCGTAGTATGTTTGTTTATCAACATTACGTAATTTAAAATCTCCGGTTATATCCTTGCTGAATCCATAAATCTGCTGGGCTAATAAATTTGATAAATTAGGATACAGCAAATTTTCTTCCCCGGAAATCTTATAATAGTATTCAGTCATTAATTGATGTACAAGGGATTCCGGTATAACTACGGTTATCGTATCATCAAAATACAAGACTTCCGATAAGTAAGCACTATGCAACGCCTTAACGACTTCACGCAAAAAACGTTTCCTTTCGGCCAAAGGCTTATGGATAATGTCGAGTCCCCTGTAATGAACAATATCAAATACATTCAATACGGCGAAACCTAATTTAAGCTGACGGTTAATTGCTTCATCCCACAGGCAATTCATTGTGGCCGATATATCTTTAAACGGCCTATTGGGGATTAATAACTCGCCGTCAAGAATTGTTCCTTCATACTGCTCACTGGATAATCCTCTTAATTGCGGCAGGCTATCAGTAAATTCATTATACCAATTACTTTTCGTACTTATATTCCGACTGAATATACGGCTATGCTGCTTCCCTATATGCAGTATAGCCCTTGTCCCGTCAAATTTTTCTTCCGCGTAACAATCCGTGCTGTACAGCTTCCTTGTCTGCTCGTCACGTTCAAAATTTAATTCCTGCGCGGTCATTGGCTCTATACCCGGTATTCCTTCATTCAAATAATCCTGCCGGGTATGCTTTATAAATAAAGGTTTATAGGCGCTCGCATTCATTGTAATAAAAGCGCCGTCATTATCTTTTATTAAATAAAAAATTTGGAGTGGATTGAGCTTCATGGCAAACCCTTCTATAATGTATTAACAGCGTCCTTAACGGCTTCGATTACCAATTTTAATTTGGCGTTTTCATTTTTTAGTGTCTGCTCAATGGCGTTACTAGAATAAAGCTTCTTCGGTAATAAAATTTTCCAATGCCCGCCTTCTGTCCTGTAACACTTAAAAGGCAGTATCCCTTGTTTACAGCGCGACAGTACTGTCGCGCCGGATATAGGAGGATTCATTATTTTACCACATTGCACGGGAGTAACTTCATAAAAATCTACCGTAGGTTCATCATTAATTAAAGAAAGCTTCATGTAACGGTATCCTCCTGCAATAAATAATCAAAAGTGCAATCAGAAAAATACAGCTTTTGCATAGTCTGCACCTCATCTGCCCAAAACAGCGACTTACCTCTTATCTTGGAGGAAAGCGTAGATCTGGAAATCCCCAGAGCTTTTGCTATGTCAACCAGCTTTAAATCATGCCTTGCAATTTCCGCCATCATGTTGTGAAACATACAACCCCTCCTTGGGCAATAATGTTAAAATCATCCTTTGTTGGTTAATTTAAACACTGATATAAATTTATCATACGTCGTTCATCTTGTCAAATCAAACCTAAAAAAGACTTGCCTTTGTAATAATAAAATGCTACCATAGATAAAAATAATAATATGAAAGGTGTTTTTATTGGACACTAATAAAAAAATTAAATCATTATGTCGGGAAAAGGGAATAACTATAAAACAGCTTTGTGATGAATCTGGTATCAACTATGAAGCATTACATAATATGTTTAGGTGCAACACTTCCAAACGTATATCCGTTGATATAGTTAAAAAAATAACATCCTATTTCGGCGTTTCCTACGATTATCTAATGAATGATGACATTAAATTCCCAGCATATGATAATGAAAACAATATCGCGCCTTTACTGGAGAAAATCCAGAAGCTGGACACTAAGAACAAATATCGTTTGGAGGGCGCTGCTGACGTTTACCTGAAAATGCAACAGGAGGAACGCACTAATGGCAGTTAAGACTAACTATGAAAAAAACGGGATTAAATATGCCCGCGTAACTGCCACTGTTGGAACGCGCCCGGATGGGACGCGCATACGGAAAGAATTTTTAGGTAAGAATATGAGGGAAGCTGAACAAAAAAAGAAAGAATATATTGATAACCTCAATAAGGGGTTAAATATTGACTTTCAAAATACTACCTTAGGCGAGTTCATGCATACCTGGTTATTTGAGGTAGTAAAGCAGTATGCATCCTACGCCACGTTCGACAGATACGAGGGCGTTTTCCGTAACTATGTAATAAACACGGAACTATTCAACCTGAAAATATACGCCATTAAATCCATGACGCTCCAAAAGTATTATAACAGGATCTATGATACAGGAACTTCCTCAAGTCAAATCTTTAATCTGAATAAGCTGTTAAAAATGTTTTTCAACTACTGCATCAAGGAAGGATACATAGTAATAAATCCTTGTTTCAGGATAGCTATTCCGGGGCGATCAAAAGCGTCCGAAAGAATAAGCGACATAGAAGACAGAGAGGTAGACCCGTTTACACCTGACGAGATTGAAAAAATAAAAGCCGCGTCATGTAACTATTTTAACGAATCCGGAAGCTGTCTCAACATGATACTGTTACTTGGTTTAGGCACAGGACTTAGAAAAGGGGAACTGCTGGGACTGTCATTCCGGGATGTTGACTTGGAGAATAAAGAAATACACGTTGCAAAGGCATTAAAGAGCGTAAAAATAATTAACGCCGACGGCTCATACAAATATGCATTGATACTGGAAACGCCAAAGACTAAAAGCAGTATAAGGAACGTCCCTTTGCCCAGCGCGTTAATTCCTACCCTAAAGGCATATCTGGCGCGGCAAAAAGAAAAATACCTGGCAAACAAAATACCCTTAACAGGCGCGAGTTTAATATTCACATCCAGTACATGCAATTACCTGGACGGCAAAAATATATACCACGCATGGATACGCTGTTTAAAAAGGGCCGGGGTAAGGACAAGAGCGTTTCATAATATAAGGCACACTTACGCCACGCAATTATTTGAGCAGGGCATTGAACTATTAACCGTGTCAAAACTATTAGGACATTCGACCATAGCAATCACGGCAGGTGTGTATGTGCATGTTATGCCCAAGGTTAAAACAGAAGCCGCTGAAAGCATTAACCACCTCTTTAAAATCTAATGTGGGAATAATGTGGGAAGACTAAAAAAATATAAAAAAATAAAGCCTTGAAATCAACTGATTTCAAGGGCTTTACATGCACCTGGCGGGGATCGAACCCACGGCCTACCGCTTAGGAGGCGGTCGCTCTATCCACTGAGCTACAGATGCGGATAACCAGAACATTATATCAGTTTATCCGATAAAGTCAAGTATATCGAGAGGAGTTTTACTATGTATGACGTCATCGTGTTGGGCGGCGGGGCGGCGGGGCTTACAGCTGCGCTGTACGCCCGGCGCTATGGGCTGGGCGTATTGCTGATTGAGGAGCTGTACCTGGGCGGGCAAATTATCAACACGCATGAAATAGAGAACTACCCCGGTTTCTCCAAGCCCATAACAGGAGGGGAATTAATCGACGAATTTGAAAAGCAGACGCGGATCTATGAACCCCGCATAATTTACGAGACCATTAACGGGGTGGAATTCGGCGATAATATTAAGGTGATCAGGACAGCAAAGCAAAGCTATGAGAGCCGCTGCGTCATAGCGGCCACGGGCCGCAACCCCCGCGAACTGGGCTTGGCGCGGGAAAAAGAACTGAGAGGTTCGGGCGTGTCATATTGCGCCACCTGCGACGGCAATTTCTTCAGGGACAAGGAAGTCGCGGTTGTCGGCGGCGGCGATACGGCGGTGACGGAGGCGTTATTCTTAAGCAGAATATGCCGGAAGGTATATATAATCCACCGGAGGGACAGCTTCCGCGCGGCGCGGGCTGAAACGGAAAAATTAAAAAACCATGACAATATAGAATTAATTATGAACGCGAGGGTAACGGAACTGCTGGGCGAAAAGAAGGTAGAGGGCGCGGTATTGTCCCAAGAGGGTCATACCCCGCGCGCGTTGGAGCTTTCCGCCGTCTTTGTGGCGGTCGGCGCGTCCCCCAACAGCAAATTGTTCGAAGGATCGCTGAACCTGGACGGGCAGGGATATATCATCACGGACGACGAGATGCGAACCAATATACCCGGCATATTCGCGGCGGGCGATATACGCAGGAAGTCGCTGCGCCAAGTGATCACAGCCGCCGCCGACGGGGCTATAGCCGCTCATAACGCCATGCTTACCGTTCAAGGCGACTGACCGCCTGTTAATTGCTTTATTCCATAGATTTTTCGTAGTTCGTCCGTATACCCGCCGTCCGCCTCATACACTGTCAACGGCGGCAGGGTTTTCAAAAACGCCGCCCCGCCATTGATAAATTCTATGAGTATCAATATCGGAGGCTTGCGGTCATATGGATGAACGTATCGGATTACCTTCGGCTCCATGCGGTATTCCCTCGCGGCACAGATAATATCCGCCAGGCGTTCCGGCCTGTGAACCGCGTATAATCGGCCGCCCGGCTTTAACAGCCAAGCGGCCGATTTTATTATATCACTCCAGTCGCAGCGCACTTCATGCCGCGCTATGGAAATCTCATCAGATTCGTTGATTTTTCCGGCGCCTTTCTTTATATACGGCGGGTTAGCAGTTACCACATGAGCCGATCCGGCGGGAAAGAGTTCGCGGACGCGCCTGATATCGCCGTTTATAATGCTCACTCGATCGGAAATCCCATTAAGCGATACGCTTCTGCCCGCCATATCGGCGCAGGCTTTCTGAATCTCAATGCCGAGGATGTGTTTGGCGCGGGTTTTGGCGCAGAGCAGTACAGGAATAACCCCTGTGCCGGTACATAGATCAATCACGGTTTCTCCCGCCTTCACACGGCAAAAGTTCGCCAAAAGCACAGCGTCGATACCGAAACGGAAATAACGCGGGTTCTGGATCAGCTTCATACCCCCGCATTGCAGATCCTCCAGCCGTTCTCCTTCAAGTATTTCGCTCGGCATGGCTATTCGGCGTTTTCAGCCACTACGGCTTTAGACAGCACTTTTATCTCACGCGCCGCGTAAAAACCCACAACAGGCACGTCCGACGTTTTTTTGCGCACCGCCGCCTTTACTATCTGTCGCAGAACATTCACGGACAGAATCTCGCCGTCCCCGTCCGGCGTGCGTACAATATCGCCTGTGTTCGGCAGACCGCGGTTCAGGAATTCATACGTGTCCTCTTCATATTTAAGGCAGCACATCAGCCGCCCGCAGATCCCGGAAATCTTGGTCGGATTAAGCGACAGACTCTGTTCCTTAGCCATTTTAATGGAAACCGGCTGAAACTCACCCAAAAACGTGGCGCAGCACAGCGTAAGCCCGCATATGCCAATTCCGTTCAGTATCTTGGCCTCATCTCTTACGCCTATCTGCCGCAGTTCTATGCGAATCCGAAAGATCGAGGCCAGCTCTTTTACCAGCTCCCTGAAATCAACCCGCCCGTCCGATGTGAAGTAGAAGATAATCTTGTTCTGATCAAATGTCAATTCCACTTCAATCAATTTCATATCCAGCCCATGCTGTTTTATCTTTTCCAGGCATATGTCAAAGGCTTCCTCTTCTCTCCGTTTGTTTGCCTCCAACTGCCGCGTGTCGTCTTCCGTAGCGATACGCATAACCTTTTTAAGCGGCTGAACCACATGCTCGTCCGGCTCCGGCCTTCTGCCGATCTCCGTGTAACCGTACTCCACGCCGCGCGCGGTTTCAACAATAACAGGCGTACCCCTGTCGATCTCCATATCCCCCGGATCAAAGAAATATATCTTGCCTACTTTTTTAAACCTGACACCTATTATATCAATCATTACTATCACCCGCTTCCCAAGCTTAACAGCATCATCTCCAGAGTCAGTTGAAAATTCCCGTTTTGTTTAAGATTCCGCTTAGCCTGCCAAATGGCGTCAAATTTTTTATACAGGCAGGATAAATCCGTAGCCTGCGCCTCCGCGTAGATTTCATTCTTCTTATCAGGTTGAATGAGGAAACGCGCGTTATCGGTTTCTTTCATTATTATAACATCCCTGTACCAGAGCATAAGCAGATCCAGTAATTCCTGTATATCCTCCTTATAAGTCTCCAGAACGTGAAAGCGGGCGAATATCTCAGGCATGTCCAGCCGGCGCAGCGCCTGCGTCAGCGATACGACCGTCTCACGCATTTCCGTAAAGGCTTGCGAAGACGACAGCCGCAAGGCTCTGCCTATATTACCCTGTGAAAAACCGCTGTAAAAACGCGCCTGGTCTTCACTGATGTCCTTACCCGTCAGATAGTTCGCCACATTCTCTTCGGACAGCGGCTTCAGCCGGAACACAACGCACCTGGATATGACTGTCGGCAAAAACGCGTTATAATTTTCGGAGAGCAGCAAGAACAGTCCATACGGCGCGGGTTCCTCAATGGTTTTCAGCAGAGCGTTCTGCGCGGCCATGGTCATGGTATCCGCGCCGCCGATTATGAATATCTTATAGCGGTACCGATAGGGCCGCGTTTCCATGGGCTTGATCACCTGATCGCGGATATCGTCCACGCCTATGGATTTTTTGTCTGTAATTACGTTAAAAATATCAGGGTGATTGCCGCTTTCAAATGTCCGGCAGGAAACGCATGAACCGCACGCGTCAGTTCCGCCGGCTTCGCATTGCAGCGTTTTGGCCAGGGCTTTCGCCAGCGTGGATTTACCCATACCCGCCTGCCCGTCAAAGACATACGCGTGCGAAACCCTTCCGGATTGGATTGAACTCCTCAAACTGCCGATAATACTGTCCATGCCGATGATTTCAGAAAATGAAGCCATAAAGCCCCCCTTAAACAACGCGCCGCGCGGGTCGCCCGCGCTCAACAAGAATAACCGCCGTTTCCGGCGGTTTTCAAGCGATTATATCCAGAAGCAAACCCTTTATCTCGTCAACCCTGTCCAAGATGTTTATATGATCCCTTTCCGAGCTGATCAATTTCCGCGCCAGTTCATCCAGCTTCGTGTCCACAAGCCGGACAATGCCGTAGACGCGGTGCCGACCGCGCCTGTCCAGAAAATTCTCGCGGGTGAACTCATGCGAACGGGTTACCACTTCACGCATAAAATCAGAAACCAGGCTCCTGTAATGGCGCATATCCTTAATGTCCATATGCTCCGCCAGCCGCTTTCCCTGTACCGTTATGCCGTCCAAAAGATTGCTCAGCCGTTCCGCCAAACCTTCATCGTCCAGCCGATTCAGGCTGAAACTGAAGTCCGCCTCAGTGACGCGCCGCCCGCCGGGCTGAATCGCGGCGGCGGTTACCGGCATGGGCGCGGATATGCGTACGGACATAACCTATACCTTTTTAAAATCTTCAACGTTAAGCACGAAGATTGTGGCTCCGCCTACCGTCACCTCGACCGGGTACGGTACGTAGCTTTCCGTCGCGTTAACATGTGTTGAGTTCACAGAGGTAATCTGTTTCCTGCTCTTGCACTTTTTCTCGATAATGTCAACCAGTTCAGGGATGCGTTCCTCAGTGACACCGCAGATCAGCGTCGTGTTGCCGGCCCTTAAAAAACCTCCGGTACTGGCGAGCTTTGTGACGGAATATCCCTTTTCATTAAGCAAATCCATGATATGGAAAGCGTCTTCGTCATGGATAATGGCCATAACAAGTTTCATAAATACCTCCTTCTTATGTGTACGTTAATCCCAAATAATAAACTAATAATAATTTACTATAGCATAGAAGAATCCACGCCGCAAGATCATAACCGCGGCGTGGACGCAATTTTATTCACCCGCTGTAAACCTAGCTCACTTTTTTTAAGATAAGCAGTTTCTGCCCGGGGAAAATCTTTGATGGACTTTCGATATCATTGACCGAAAGGAGATCGTCTATGCCTGTATTATAGCGTTTGGCGATCTTCCAGAGGTTATCGTCCGCCTGCACAACATATATCGTCATACTAGACATATTATCCAAAACAATGGGATCTAATTCCTTAAACCCGATGTCCGAGACGACATCCACGTTTTTTTCCTCAATAACCTGTGTGTTGAACGTCAGCAGGAAACGCACTTCAGTTTCGCGCTTGCTAAGCATGTTGAACGCTATATGATCAATGCTGATGTCAAGATTCACGGACATATCCGGCGTTGAACCTTTCGTCTCAATGATCTGCCTGTAAGGGATAACGCTTCCGAAACTGTAGATTGGGGTATCGTCGCTTTCCGCCAAGTATAGAATATCCGCCTGAATAGCGCCTTCGGCAATGATCTTATCGTCTATGATCTTTATGTCGTCCAGCAGCACACTGCCTTTAACCCTGAAGATTTGAAGAATATCCGGGCTGTTATTATCAACCTGTATTACTTCTTTTATTGTGGTCTGATTTCTGTTCCTGCATACCAGCTTTGGATAACGCACCTTATCTTTTACTATATCAAGCTGCTGATCTATACTGTAAGCGTCCTCAAGTATCTCGATCTCCCGCGTGCTGTACACCTTGAGAATAACGCCGACGGACACCTCAATGTCCAGCACGCGATCTTCGCCGTCGCTGTCCGGCCTTACCTGAACATACTGATCCTGCACGTTCAGCGTCACATCGGCAAACATATCGTCATTAACCCCGGTTACGTCAACGGAACCGTTAAACGGGATCTCATTCTCAATAAACTCTACCAGATTTTCGTCGCTGTCGCCTTTGAATAACGCGGATACAAAGAGGTCGCCGGATATATTGACCCTGCCGGCCGCTATGCGTATGTCCTTATTGGAGATCTGAGTGGAGCATTGAATGATTTCCTGAATATTCGGCTTGCTGGATGGCAGAGTAATCTGATCCTTAACCGTAAAATGATCCAGTTTATTCTCAACGGTCTTGTTCAGGTTCAGAGTCGATTTCAACAGTTGGTTCTCTGGCACGTCCTCAATATTCACCACGATCTCCCGCGCTTCCGGATATTCGGCGCCCACGCTCACGTTAACAACGGCGCGGTAGTTGATCTTTCTGTCGTTCAGCATCTTATAGTCGATATTTGCCAGTTCCGCCTTGGCGTCTACCCACATGTCGCGCGTTACACCCTCCAGGTTGATAAAATCGTCTATGGGCGCGGTCACGCTCATGGAATAAACGGATTTATCCGCGCCTTTGGCGATGTAAAGCACTTCGACATCCAATTTTCCTATAAAATTGACCCTGTCCGCGGACACCTCGGTTTTTTCAATCAGCACCTTCGCGTCGGTGGACAGTATTTGCGCCATGTCCGGTTTTACATCCGGAACAATGATATCGCCTTCAAGCAATATCTGCGTAGATTCGCGGTCTATGGTCTGATCTAAATAAACCTTCTCTTTGACAAGCTGATTCTCCATAATAAAATTGCCCCCTTAACAATTGTCACGGCGTATTTGGACTGGCTGATCCAAATGCGTATCTTTAGACAATATATTAAGAAGGCTTAAAGATTATGCCTGTTCGGAAAAAATTCTCCGCTCGGCGTTCCCCCCATTATGCGGCGCGTAGTTACTCAGCCAAAGTTATTTCCACAGAATTGGTCAGTACATCTGTGTAACTGAATGACAGCTTGCGTTTCGCACCGTCGTTATCTGACAACTGAATTGTAAAGATGCTTGGATAGACATTGGAGATGACACCCTCGTTTACGACTGATTTGTGTCTGCCTTTGTTTGTCTCCAGGATCACCCTGCTTCCTATCCTGCGTTCGATGTCTTTTTTTACATGAACCACATCTTTTCTATCAAACACAACGGTCACCTCACTTGTATTTATGAATTCTCGTCAATATGTTCGATTACGGAATTCATATTATATTTAGTATACCATAAACAAGACAAAAAGTCAAAATTATAGCATAGCAAAATATACCTGTCAATATCCCATAAAACCAGAATAAATGTCATTATTATGACAAATCAGTGAATTAAGGAGTCAGCGAAATAGCTATAAATAATACGGGCTGCGGCATTCTGATCATTCGTTGCGTCAGCCACTTGATCCGCGGCGGCTTTAGCCTCTTCCGTCGCGTTGGCGACCGCGATCCCCAGACCGGCCAGGCGCAGCATAGGAATATCGTTGTTCTGATCTCCCACCGCGATGGTTTCTTCCGGGCTTATGCCGTAGTGAGCGCAAACCTTTTCCATCCCCGCGCCTTTATCGGCTTCAAGGGGGCAATACTCCAATAGAACATCCGCAGAAAAAAACGCGTTGCAGCGACCGGCCGCCGTATCCCTAAGCGACTCCTCAACACGCCTGATAAACCCTTTCTCACCGCGCACCAAAATTTTTGACACATCCCCGGACAACTCGCGGAAGTCGTTAAGTATATTAACGGGCAGCATTGCGCCCTTCCCGTAAGTCATTATATCCGCCGACTTATGTTCAGCGTATAGGTCTCCTCCCTGATATACCAACACGGAAGCTCCTCTCGATTTCAAGCCGTCTATCAAGTCGAAGGCCAGCCCTCTTTCGAGCCTGTAATCTGTCAATATCTTCCGGGACAGGGATTCGTATATCAAACCGCCGTTGAAACTGATTCCCAGTTGATCTTCCGACATAAGCCCTAAAGCCTTTTCGAAGATATTCATTGATAAGTAGCACCGGCCCGAGCATAAAACGATACGAACGCCCTTGCTTACCGCAAAAGCCACAGCGTCCTTCACTTCGGGCGATATACGCGCTCCGCCGCTTAACAGCGTATTATCCAAATCCGACACAAGCATCCGATATCGCATAACTGCCCCTTTCAAAAAAAGGCCGGCAGGCTGAACCCAGCCGCCGGCAGCTAAAAAAATAAAGGAGGGAATATGTTAAGTTCTCGCGGATTTACCGAAAGAACAATACATCAATAATTAAAAATCAATAATTAAAAATTATCCGTTTTATACTCAGCGAGTTTAACCTTGAATTCAAGTGAAGCGCTGCCTTCACGGTATACCTTGACTGTAACCACATCGCCGACTTTACATTTTTGTATTGCCTCGGAAAGCTGTTTCATCGTGAATATTGGCTCATCGTTAAAGCCGGTAATGACATCGGTGCGCTGTATACCCGCTTTTTGAGCGCTGGATCCAGGTACAACCTCCTGCACCAGCACACCCAAATTGGGCAGCTGATAAATATCCGCTAAGTCTTTGGTGAGATCCGTGCCTTGAATACCTAAAAACGGCTTAGGCGTCTGATGAAGAATCTCCTCTAATATAGGCTGAACCGTATTGGAAGTAATGCTGTAACCCATACCCTCGGCGTCGGAAGGCATAAGCCTTGCCGTGTTTACGCCGACGATCTCGCCGCAAGCGTTTATCAGCGGGCCGCCGCTGTTGCCCGGGTTTATCGCGGCGTCGGTTTGAATAACCAGCAGATTCATATTATTTATCGAGATTTCTTTATTAACGGCGCTGACAATGCCTGAAGTAACTATATTGCCCTCGCCCATGGCGTTGCCGATCGCTATTACAGGCTCACCGACCTGTGTTATATCAGAATCTCCGAATATGGCAATCGAAACGGAATAAACGCCCGCTTTCGCGATGTCGGCTTTTGAAACGGAAATAACCGCCAAATCCGACTCGGGGTTGCTGCCCACGAATGAAGCCTCTATATCCTCGCTGTCGCCAATATTGATTGTAACGGACTCGGCGCCGGATATTACGTGGTAATTCGTGGCTATAAAGATATTGCCGGAATCCTCGCTGAAGATAATACCCGATCCCGAGCCGCTCTCAGCGTTTGGCAAACTAAAATAGTCGGCTGACGTCTCCGCCACTGATCTGATGGATACAACGGATGGAGCCACCAGTTTAATAACGTCTGTCATTGAACGAATGACCGTCGGATCCTCGGCGGGTTTCACAATCGTTCCGGTGACAGTCTCACTGGTTACCTCAGACTTATCCGCACCGGAGGCATTTATATAATTACGGGAATTTTCACTGCTTATACTCGGATAAAAATAATTTTTAGCCAGCGGATAAGCTACGCCAAACCCCACGCCCAACGTACCGGTACCTAAAGTACAGATGACTACGGCAATCGCGGCGGTACGACGAAAACGCTTTTTATTATAACGCTTGGTTTCGTTTTTTATAGTTTCATGGTAGAATACATTACGTGACGCGCCGGGCTTAGGCTCATAAATCGGGACGCTCGCGCCTGAATAATAGCGTTCCGGATTCGCGTAAGTAACCAGGCCGCCGGTAAATTCAACCGTGGGTTCGGCTTGATTGATATCACGCGCGTAATCAGACTGAGGTTTGCTATACAGATTCCGTTCAATTTCCCGCTGAATTCTATCGATCTCAGTTAAGTCCAGAAAATTTTTTTTATATTCTTCCATCCCTAGCCCCCTCGATCTCTACCATAATTATTATAAAACCTATATATAAATAAAATATGAACAGAGTGTGAATTTTATAATCCCAGAAAAAAATTACTGTTTATCAACGCTGAATTTATTATTTCCGTATCCTCACACTCGTCCGCAAGCCTGATAAAACACTTGACCGCCAATATTTCAGCCAAAGCCCGCTCCAGCCAGCGTCCTTCGGAGATCGGCGGCGCGTTTTCGAACCTGATCTCCGGCGCCGCTTCGAGTGTCGGAAAGTCTTTTCTCAATACCGCTCTGCCCTCATTAAAGCAGAACACAGTATATTGCGCGGCATGGAACGGCCTTATAAAAAGGATCGCGCGATTTACTTTATCGTACCTGTAGAAATGCTTAGCGCCGCGCGCCCGCAGCCGTTCCAAATCGTCAATCAACACGCGGCACGCTTCGGCTTTTTCAAAAGCCAGTTCCTCCGAGTAAGCTTCCATCAATAGACGCAGTTCTTCGAGCTTCATCACATGCTCGCCTCTCAGAAGAGCGATTACCTGATCGATGTCACGCCGGTAGGCCTCCGGATCCGGCATCGCCGCGCATGGCGCGAGGCATCTGCCGATATGATAATTCAAGCAGGCGCGTCCGTTCGGCTGAAATTCCGTTTTACCGCAGAGGGGTGTGCGCCACGCCCTGTTAATCGTATCGATCGCGCTTTGAATCTCATAGATGTCGAAGAAGCAGGTGAAATAACAGCCAAAACCCTCCGCGTACTCACTCGTCGCCGATATGGCCGGGTATATCCCCGACGTGTCTATACGCAGCAGGGGATGCTCCACGTCTTGTTTCAACTGAGAATTAAACCTCGGCTTATAGGTTTTAATCAGCCTGTATTCCGTTATCAGCGCGTCGAGTTCCGTTGGTGTCACGATATACTCCACATCGCTGATCGCGCGCGCCAAACGGTTCAGTTTTTCGTAATCGAAGGGCTTGTTCCTGAAATACTGTTTTACGCGCTTATGTAATTCCTTTGACTTGCCCACATAGATAACCTGACCGGAAGCGTCTTTATACAGATAGCATCCCGGAGCGTGGGGAGCGTTTTTTATCTTCCTCTCCAATGAGCGTTCGCCTTTTAATTCCACGTTACGCGTCTTAGCCATTACCTGTATTTGTATTTGCATGTCACGACGGATTCGAATGTTTTAATATCGCAGCTGGCATAAACAGTAACCCTGTTCAGCAGCAACGGATTGCTGTTCTGATTTACATAACCCTTATTAATCGTAAACGCCATATCGACGCCATTATTGCGCAGCATATCGACTACCCGCGTGTTGTACTGACCCAAAGGGTAAGCGAACAGTTTCCTGTTATTGATCCGCTTTTGGCTGAGTATCAAATCGGCTTGGGCTTCATCCGGTGTCACGCTCACTAAACCTGTTTTACCGTTCACCGGCGTGTGCAGCGCGTGGGTATGCGAAGCGAACTCGAATATGTCCGATCCCGCGGCTACCTGCATCCAACTGATCATGTCCAACTGATCGGGGTGATATTCCTGATCCTTGGTTTGCACGCTTCCCGTAATAGCGAATAATACGGCTTTAAACCCGTATTGTTTCAGGATCGGGTAGGCGAAGGTATAATTACTCATATAGCCGTCGTCAAAAGTAATCATCACGCTCTTTGGCGGAAGCGCTTTTTTTTCATACAAAAATGACCTTAATTCACTCGAGGTAACCGTATGGTATTGGTTCTTATAAAGATATTCCATTTGCCGGGCGAATAGTTCCACAGACATAACCAGCCCGTTATCCGAAAAAGCGGTGTTATCAGCCTCGGGAATGAGGTGATGATACAGCAAAACAGCGATTTGAGGCTGATTTGCCTGCATCAATCCGGTTAAACCGAAAAACGCGATAGAGATCGCGGCAAGACAAAAAAACAACTTTTTAAGCATACTCTCCCCTCTCGATACTATCAGCCCCCGGAATATGCCGGTCGCCGAATTCTATATTAGTCCTGTTAGTATACCTAAATATTCCAACTTAATAAATAACAATTATATTTCACTTGCGTGTCAGAATTTGAAAAAACAGACAGCATACGCCATATTTTATGAAAAAAAAAGTGAGAAAGCCAAAAGGCTTTCTCAAAAAGAGGGAAAGGAGAAAAATATAACGAATAATAGAATTATATCATATTTAGAATTAACTCCATACTTAGGTATTATAATACAACTGTTTTTGTTTTTCAATAACTATATCGGCTTATCGGAAAAAAACTTTAGATAAAGTTGTGATAATCAAAAGAAATCATTCGACATTCGACATTTTTACCCTTATGGACACGACGGATAGACCGCGCCCCGCGGACAGTCGGCGTGAAGACTAAAGCTTGACATAAGGCCGCAAGAGATCCTCCATGGTATCGCGCCCGCGGATTAACCGTACGGAATTATCCTCGCGCAGCAATATTTCAGCGGGCCGCAATCGGTTATTATAGTTGGAACTCATCGAGTGCCCGTAAGCTCCGGCGTCCAGCACCCCCAGCAGGTCGTCCTCCAGTATCTCCGGCAGAAGCCGGTTTTTGGCCAGTATATCTCCGCTCTCACAGATATTTCCGGCGATGTTAACGCACTCCCGCTTTCCCGAGGTTAAGTCATCACGCCTGTAGATTTCGACATCATGGTGCGCGTCGTACATCACAGGCCTCGCAAGGACGTTAAAGCCGATATCCGTACCCACATACTTAACCGGCCCGTTAAATTTCACCGCGTGCACCGTTCCAAGCAGCAAACCCGCTTCAGCGCTTACATATCTGCCGGGTTCAACCATTAAAGTCAATTCTTTGCCGTATTCACCGGCGAACCGCGTCATCCTCTCCGCCAGCGAATCGCCCATATCCTTGAGATCGAGCCTGCCCTGCCCCTCCGTCTTATGATACGGAATACCGAATCCTCCGCCCATATCTATAAAATCCAGATCCTCAAACTCCCTGGCTATATCAAATAAAGCGTCCATACTTTTCAGATACTGGGTTTTCTCCAGAAACAGCGACCCTATATGCTGATTTATACCTGTCAGGCTTAGGTTATAGCGGCGGATTATATTCTTGACATTCGGTATATCCTCCGGATTCACCCCAAATTTGATATTCTCTCCGGCGGTTATGACCTTCTCATGATGGCCTGCCCCGACGCCCGGGTTAAATCGAATCGCGACGCGGCCTCCCGGGTTAAGCGAGGCGTACCGCTCCAACTGCGAAACGGAATCCACACTGAGCAGTATGCCGCGTTCAATGGCGAATCGCATCTCGTCCTCGGAAATATTGTTGGGAACAAAAAAGATCTCATCAGAGGTAAAGCCCGCGGCCAGCTCCGCGAATATTTCTCCCGCGCTAATCGCGTCCACAAACAGCCCTTCTTCACGGACGATTTGCAATATCGCCAGATTACTGTTGGCCTTTGCGGAAAAATTCACCTTAAAATGCGGATAGCCGCACATTCCGGCCAAATCGCGGCAGTTCCGCCGCAGAATGCGTTCATTGTACACATACAACGGGCTGCCGTACCTCGCCGCGAGGTCGAAGGGATCGGACCCGTTAAAGAAGTTTGTTTTGTCCGTCACACTGGCATTCAACTTTATCATTTCACCACATCCAGTATCTTTTTAATATTGAGAATATTTGACAAACACGCCTGAAGCGTAAGATCCGCCACCGTCAGCGCCGCCATCGCCTCGACCACCACCACAGCCCTGGGAACCACAAGCGGATCATGGCGGCCTTTTACGCGCAGAGTTCTGTTCGCCCCGTCCGCGCCGACCGTGTTTTGAGCGGCGGATATAGACGGCGTGGGTTTAAACGCGGCGCGGAACACAATATCCGAGCCGTCGGCTATACCGCCGTATATACCGCCGGCGTTATTCGTGCGTTTTTTGAGTGCGCCATTTTCATAATACATTTCGTCGTTATTCTCCGTGCCCTTCATACCGGCGGCGTTAAAGCCCGCGCCCATTTCAAACCCCTTGACGGCGTTTATGGAGCATACGGCGCGCGCCAGCAGCGCGGAGAGTTTATCGAACACCGGCTCGCCGACACCCGGCGGAACGCCTCGTATAACGCACTCGACGACCCCGCCCAGCGAGTTCCCCTCTTTCATCGCGGCATCCGTTTCGGCGGCGGCCCGCTCGTAGGCTTGCCGATCGGGCATGCATAATGGATTAAGCGTGACTTGCGACATGTCAAACCTCGCTCTGTCAACGCTAGTGGAGCCGATCGCCACCGTATACGCCTGTACATCCACGCCCAATTCGCCTAAAAAACGCCGCGCCACCGCCCCGCCCGCCACACGGCACGCGGTCTCACGACCGGACGACCTCCCGCCGCCCCTGTAATCGCGGATTCCGTATTTCTTATCGTAGGTATAATCGGCGTGCCCAGGCCTGTATACCCCGGCGATATCCGAATAGTCCGCCGTTCGCTTGTCCGCGTTGTTGATGAGTATGGATACGGGCGTACCAGTCGTCACGCCGTTAAATACGCCGGACAGAATAACAGCCGTATCCGGTTCCACACGCTTTGAGGCGTAAGGGGAACGGCCCGGGCTTCGCCTGTCCAAATCGCGCTGAATGTCCTCCTCCGACAGCGCGACTCCCGCCGGGCAACCGTCGACGACCGCGCCGATCGCCGGACCGTGGCTCTCGCCCCAGGTGGTGACGGTAAAATTCTTTCCGAAACGCGAACCCGACATATACGGCCCCTTTCTTACAATATATGATTGATTTTACCATTGGATTTTGGGTTTGGCAATAAACTTCGCCCGGTCAATACAATATGATATTGGCAATTCCGCTGGGTATGTGATAAACTTGCTTAGAGGGTAGTGATTATATGGCCCAAATTATCAGCCAAAAATATATAAAAAAAACCCTGACACTCCTTAGAGAAAAGGGCAGGGATAAAACTAATCTGTTTATTGTCGAAGGGGAAAAATTTATTTCCGAGATCCCAGACGGATGGCCTGTCGAATGCTTTATTGTTTCCGCGGAGTTCGCGGGTAAACACGATCTTAATATTTACGAAAGCAAAGCACGAGTCTATATCGCGGCGGATTACCAATACAAAAAGCTGTCCGACACGGTTACGCCGCAGGGCGTAATGGCCGTTTGCGCAAAAAGAGCGTACACCTTGTGCAGAGTGACCGCTGAAAATTCACTCTTGCTGCTGTGCGAGTCCGTAACGGATCCCGGCAATGTCGGCGCTCTGATACGGACGGCGGACGCGGCGGGCGCGGCGGGCGTAATACTGACCCGAGGCTGCGCCGATTTGTACAGCCCGAAAGTAATACGGGCGTCCGCCGGTTCTCTGTTCCATCTGCCCTGCGTAACAGACATGGACGCAATGACCGCCGCGCGTTTTTTAAAAGAGCGCGGCGTAATATTGGCCGCCGCGCATCTGAAAGGCGATACCATACCTTATAACGCCGATCTAAGCCGAGCGTGCTGTATAATGATAGGGAATGAAGCGCGCGGGCTTTCGCCCGAGTTATCCGCGCAAGCCGATGTCTTAACAAAGATCCCCATGATTGGCAAGGCAGAATCGCTGAACGCGGCGGCGGCGGGCAGCGTATTGCTGTATGAGGCTGTGAGGCAGAGGCTTTTATAACACCTTCCCGATAATCCTGTCGCGTCCGGCGCGTTTCGCCTCATACATGCTTCCGTCCGCCAAGTTAAAGAAGTCGGATATTGTATCGTTAACCCGCGGCGTCTTGGTAACCAATCCGATGCTGACCGTTACGAAGGTATGCGTCTTTCCGTCAACAGTGGGCAGGATAGTTGCCTTTATGGTTTTCCTGATATTCTCCGCAATCAGCAGCGCCGATTCCCATGCCGTGTCTGGAAGAATAACGGCGAATTCCTCGCCGTTTATACGCGCTGAAAGATCCGCGGGGCGTCTGACTGATTTTGGAAACACAGTGGCTACCGCTTTTAATAATTCGTCGCCCTGTATATTTCCATAGGCGTCATTGTAGGCTTTAAACCGGTCTATATCAACAATCAGCAGCGAGAGCGGCTTTTTTTCCCTTATGGCGCGTTTCCACTCCATTTCCATGTGATTGTCGAAGCTGTGGCGGTTCGGCAGGCCGGTCAGCGCGTCCTCCATGCTCATCCGATCAATCGTTCGCGTCTGACGTACCATTTGGAGCCGCGTTTTAACGCGCGCCATAACAATGGTGTTATTAAAGGGCTTTGTCATATAGTCTACCGCGCCCAGTAAAAACGCTTTCTCCTCATCGTCCGCGTTATTCCGTCCGGTGATGATGATAACAGGTATGTCTTTCGTCGCGCCGGATGATTTCAGTTTCCTCAGCACGTCAAACCCGCTCATATCCGGCATTACAATATCAAGCAGAATCAAATCCGGCTGGTTTTTCTCGGCCCGTTTCAGCGCGTCCTGACCGTTCATCGCTGTGACCAGATCAAATTCCGGCGACAGTATTTGGCTCAAAATAGCCAGATTAATATTTTCGTCATCAACAATCATTATACGATTTCTGTTATCACTCACAAAAAGCCCTCCCGCGGACGCCCATATACACTGTTCCCGTGTTTATTTTGCGTCTGTGTATGGCTTTTTATCCCTAACTGTATTTGACCGCGCGGACTGCAAAGCGCTCTTTTTTGCCGCTCTGTTCTATCGCCTCCACGCGGACCCGCCCGTGGCCACGCACTGTTATAGTATCCCCCTCGTTAACAACCTTGTCATTACGCGTAACCGGCGTCCAATTTACCGAAACTTTCCCTCCGGTTATGAGTTTCGCGGAAGCGCCGCGGGCGACCCGGAATACCGAGCTGATTATAGTATCTATCCGCGTCGAGCTGATGTTAATGATCATCTCCCGCCCGTCGTCCGGTTTAAACTCCTGCCAGGTGTCCCAAAAAACTGTTTCGACGCGCTCTATGTCAGCAGTCACCTTTACGCGGCCTACGCGATCCAGGTTCGCGCATATAAAACCGCCCACGTCGCGGTGGGCATAGACCTCAGCCTCCCCGCCGTCTATATTGATATCCCCTATCTTCCCCCTGTCTATGCCCAATCCGATCAAGGAACCCAGAAAATCGCGATGGCTTAGACCGGAACCGAATTTCAGCGGAAACCTGACCGAAACACGGTCTATCGGAAAATCAATAAATTCCAACTGCTCAAAAGCTGGGGCAAACCCCAGCATTTTACGTTCGCAGCCGGGCGCTCCTCCATACGTGAGGAGCTTCTCATCCGCCCGAGCTCGGATAATCTCCGCGATTTTCACCGCGTGAAGAGGATCCAGAAAGGAAGTAAAGGTCTTTTGCCGCTCTGTTTGACATAAAAAAAGCCGGTCTAAAACTTTAGAAAGTAAAAGTTTTTCGTCCGGCGTTTGAAAGCGTTTAAGCAATTCCTGCTTATCCATTAATAGCCCCTTTACATGCTAATAAACCCCAAAATAATATTCCTGACCAAAGTAATCAAAAGAAATAAAACCAACGGAGATAAATCCAAGCTCATGCCCGTGCCGCCCAGCGGAGTCTTGCGGAGCAGGGAGCGGATAGGGGCGAGAAGCGGTTCTGTAAGGGTATACACAAGATCGGTTAGTACATTTCGGCGGGAAAACCGAACCAAGGATAAGACCACCCGTATAACAATCAATAGAAACAGCGCGTTAACAACACAATCTATTGCGGTCGTCAGTATGCCCGCCATTTTTTCCCTCCGATATATTATTTGTTTGCCGCGGCGAAGAACCTCTTATTTAAACGACGAAGCGATCCATGGAAGAATATTGCTGGCGTTCAACTCTTCTTCAGATTCGCCGTTGATACGCACATGCGCGGGCGCAACGATAAAGATATCCGTATTAATACGCTCTATCGCGCCGTCGCTGACATACACGGCACCGCTTAAGAAATCAGCGATTCTCTGGGCGTGCGGCCGCTCCACCCCTTCAAGGTTAACCACGCACACATGTCCCTTGCGCAGAAAGTCAGATATATCGGTCGCGTCGACAATCTCTTTCGGATATGTAATCATAACCTGCATTTGGGCGCCTGTTCTGAAATTCAGAATCTTGCTGTTATCGTCGAATTTACGCCCGCGGACAGAATCCAACCTCGTTATTTCAGCGTCTTGAGTCTCTTCATCCTCATTTACGTCAATTGCCTCCGTGTCTTCGTAAATTTCTTCCTCATCAGGATTTACGCCCAGCATTACCTGCTGCAGGAAATTCTTCAGCCATTTAGCCATTAAACATTCTCCTCCTGAATGCATGAATTTTCGACAGGGTCGAATGTTTCCCCTTAGTATAGCGGCATAGTTCCGACCGCTTTTTAAATATATCCGGTTATGACTTACTCGGGGCTAAACTCTTGAACCGAAAATGCCTGTCCCAATCCGCGCGATTGTCGCTCCCTCTTCGACGGCAATTTCGTAATCATTCGTCATACCCATGGATAAGTCTAACATATCTATATTATGTACACATTTGTTTTTTATGTCAATAAAAATTTCCCGCATCTTTGCGAAGAAAATCCGATTTTTTTCCGGTTCGTCGACATTTGGCGCAACACACATCAGTCCGCGTATACGTAAATTCTCCAATTCAGATATTTCTTCGACAAAACTCAAGGTCTTGTCGGGCGGTATCCCATGTTTGGACGGTTCGGCGGCTATATTCAGCTCCACTAAAATATCCATAACCCTGCCGACGGCGGCGGCGCGTCTGTTGATCTCCCCAGCCAGGCGCAGACTGTCTACTGAGTGAATCATCGCCGCTTTGTCGATTATCAGTCTGACTTTATTGGTCTGCAAATGCCCGATCAAATGCCATTCCGGACCGTTTCCCAGAGCCGCGTACTTCTCGGCCAATTCCTGGGGCTTGTTCTCGCCCAGAGAGTTCACCCCTAAACTCAATAATGTACGTATCCGCTCGACATCTATGGTCTTCGTAACGCCGATAAGCTTGACTTCCGCGGGGTTCCTTCCCGACCTTCTCGCGGCCGCGTCAATATTGCTTCGCACGCGCGCGAGATTTTCCTCTATATTATTCACTGTATCACTGCCTTAAAAAATAATCTGCCCTTCCTTTACCGACTCCGCGTCACGCACAATGCCGTCCTTCTCCTGCAAGCTCTTATTAAGCTCGGGATCCAGGATATAATAACCCACATTCTGCTGACCCTCGCTCAGGGCGACCTTGCGGAAATCCGCCACGCCGTTGTTGACGCGGTAAACTCCCGTAATCTCAGCGGCTTCGGTCAATTGAGTCTTTATTTCCGAGTCCGCGGGGTTTTGTATCTCCATTCCCAGCGTTACAACGCCGCCCGCCGGATCCGCGTATATCATGCCCTCGTCTATCGCGGCGTAGTAGAAGGATATGTTTTCTCTCCCCGATTTGACGAGCTTTGCTCTCTTTAACTGATCATCCTCAACGCTGACATATTCCCTGGGTATTGTGATCAAAGTTTTCACGGTTACGGAAGACTTCGGTATTTTCAAGCCCTCGCTGGAATCTCCGCTCACCCTGAAGCGTAAGGCGCGGGAATCCAAGTATTCCTCCATAAAGCGCGTACACTTGAACAGTACATAACTCTGGCTATCGTCCGCCGATACGCGATCCACGGTTACCGGCAGACTGATATCCGCGTCAAAGCGCAGTATTTTAGAGTCGCCTTCTTGCCAGCCGTCTATAATCTCATTTGGTATGTAAGTCGCGATGTACCATATATTCGACTGAATTATCTTGAACAGGGGCGTTTCAGGCTCCGCGGACTTTACCGTAAGCGGCTTTGCGCCTCCTTTCGGGACTGTCTGCTCTTTAGAGAGCTTAGCCGTTATATTCGGCGTGTAAGTCTCCTCATAACCGTCCAGCAGGCCGCTTACCACGCCGCTCTCTTCCGCCGCGACCAACGTCATGTTTTTGCTCAGCTCTTCCTGGTACATTTGGCGTTTGTCCGCCTGTTCACGAAGGGCGTCCGACACGTCGTCCAGAATAATCTGATTTCGCAGTTCGACATTAGCCGCGAGGCTGTCAATAAGCGGATATATTGAGGAAAAGCTATTTACTTTCGCGCCGCCCGCCCAATCGTCAATCATATTCTTCATTGAGGCGTTTATTCTCCGCCCGTTGCCGCTCAGGTCAGTTACATCCGCCCGCATACTTTGTATCTTCAGCAGTTCTTCGTTGACGTTAATCAATTCGGCGTTAATGCGATCCACCTCTTCGGCGTTCTGGACGCTGCATACAGTATCACCCTTTTTTACCCGCTCATTTTCAGCCACATTAAACCTTACGGTACCGGCGGCTGTGCTTCTGTATACCTTTTCGTCGCGGATTATGACACCTTCCAGATCGATTGGGGAGGTAACGCTGCCCGGCGCCACGCGGTCAATCGCTGTGTGCGGTTTCAGCGCGAACACAAACAGACTTTGCGTTATATAGATCAACACAAAACCAAAAAACAGGGAGGTTATGTTAAACATCGCTCTGTTTCTGGACGCCGCCGTACGGGCCGCCTTTAAATCAGAACGTTTTGCCGCCGTCCGCTTTCCCGCGGGCGGTCTCTTGTCAGCCGGCCGCCTCCACGCGGTCATCTTCATGACCTTTCCCCCGCTTTTCGCAGGGGCGGGCGTTTTATCTTTCGTACGCATGTCTAAATCCTTTCTCGCATGAATAGATTATTAATAAAAATATAAACAGGTATCATGAGATGTCCGTGAATAAAATACCGCTTACCGTTTCTATTCTGGCGCTTCTGGCGTTTATTCTCTCATTCCCCGCCGAGGCGCTGGAAGCCGCCGGGGATAGCGTAAAGCTTTGGTTTAACCGCGCCCTGCCGTCGCTGCTGCCGTTCATGATCGGTATGAATATCCTGTCAGACGTCGGGTTCACCGAGATTATCGGCAAACGGCTGACTAAGTTCATGGGCCTGTTCGGGGTTCCTGGCGAGGGCGGGTTTGCCTTGGCGGCGGGTATCAGCTCAGGCTACCCCATGGGCGCGAAGATCACCGCGCGACTCAGGGAAAACGGCATGTTGACGCATACGGAAGCCCAACGTCTGATCAGCTTCTCGAACAACTGCGGGCCGCTGTTTATCTTAGGCACGGTCGGCGTCGGCATGTTCGGTGACAAGCGGATCGGATATTTCCTTATGCTTGCGCACTACGCGTCCGCGCTCGTCACCGGCCTTCTGTTCAGGTCTTACACGCGCCGCGAAAAACAACCCCGCCGCGTTACAGAACCGTCCCGCGTCAAACCGGCTTATAAACCGCTTGGCGCGATCCTGTCGCAAAGCGTTATGAACGCTATGGAAAGTATAGCTTTAATCGGCGGCTTTATCATCTTCTTCGGCGTTCTGTGCAAGGGAGTCGTGATGATCCCATTTCTCAGCCGTGAGGCCGCGAGCGTGCTATCAGGACTTCTTGAGATGACAAACGGGCTGTTCCTGACGCGCGCCACCGACATGCCGCTAAAAGCGCGTGTGCTGGCGGCCGCGGGACTGATCTCATTCGGCGGCCTGTCCATACACGCGCAGACCGTCAGTATGATAGAAAAAACGGATATAAAGCCCTCCGTATACCTGTTGTCTAAAATTGTTCACGGGCTGATAGCCCTCGCTATGAGTTACGCACTGTACCCCCTAATAATTGGCTAGCCTGTTCGCCACCTCGCGATAGGCTTCCTCCACGCCGCCTAAATCCTGGCGGAAGCGATCTTTATCCATTTTAACGCCGGCGTCCTTTTCCCATAAACGGCACGTATCCGGCGTTATTTCGTCCGCCAGCAGGATATTCCCTCCGCTGCCCGTCCCGAATTCTATCTTAAAATCCACCAGCGTCAGGTTCACGCGGTCAAACAAGGCTTTGAGAAGATTGTTTATACCCATAGCCACGCCGCTGATTTGATTCAATTGCTCCTCGGTAACCAATTCCAGCGCGATAGCGTGGCTGGGGCTTATCATAGGGTCGCCCAGCGCGTCGTCCTTCAAGGAAAATTCCAGCAGCGCCATTTTGAGCGGCTTACCCTCCGGCACACCGTATTTCTTTGAAAAGCTACCCGCCGCTATGTTCCGCACGATTACCTCCAGCGGCAGGATATGTACCTTGCGGATCAGAACCTCGTATTCGTTTATCGTCTTGATAAAATGTGTCTTAACACCGCCGGTTTCCAGAAACGCGAATATCATATCGGAAATCCGGCGGTTCAGCGCCCCCTTGCCCGGAAACGATCCCTTCTTGCCTCCGTTTAACGCTGTTAAATCATCCCTGTAACGCATAACGCATACGTCCGGGTTATCGGTCGCGTATATATCCTTTGCCTTGCCTCTGTATAAAAGCTCCCGTTTCTCCATTCTTCACACCTCTCACGTAATCGAGCGCGTAGATTAATAGAAGCGCGTGATCCACGCGCTTCTATTATATGTTTTCATAGCTATGAAAATCAAGAGGGAAACAAAATGTTCGTCAACAAAAGCGACGCCGCGACACCCGCGAAATTGGCGATCAGAGCGCTGGTCAGCGTATAACGCGTCTTTGTAATCTTCACGCTCATGAAGTATACGCTCATCGTATAAAAGACCGTCTCAGTGCAGCTCATCATAATAGACACGAAACGGCCCATATAGCTGTCAGGCCCGTATTTTTTAAACAAATCCAGCAGAAGACCCGTAGACGCGGAGGATGAAACCAAGCGCATAAGCGTAAGCGGTACGGCCTCATTGGGATACCCCAGCCGCGAAGTCAGCGGCAAAATGAGCCTGCTGATTATATCCAAAGCTCCGGACGCCCGCAGGATACCGACGGCGACCATCAGTCCCACGATAGTAGGCAGAATCCCGACTACCGTTTGCATGCCGTCCTTCGCGCCCTCAATAAAGTTATCGTACAACTCCACCCTTTTAGCGTAGCCGTAGAGAATGATCACGGCGAATGTCATAGGGATAATCAGGTTAGAGAGCATCATTATATAACTCATGAGCCGGATCCTCTCTCGAAGAATTTACCCGCTATGACGCCGATTAACGTTGAAACCAGCGTAGCGATCAGCCCCGGCCCGATGATCTCCGACGGATTGGCCGAATTATATTGTGACCGGTAAGCCAGAATACTCATGGTAACCAATTGCAGGCTGGACATGTTTATTATCATGAACATGCACATGGATCTGCTGGCGGTGTCTTTCCGCGAGTTAAGCCCTTGAAGCTCATCCATCGCTTTAAGCCCCGCCGGCGTGGCGGCCCAGCCCAAGCCCAGAATATTCGCTATAAAATTCGTGGAGATATGCTTAAGCGCCTTATGTCCGCGCGGAATATCCGGGAACAGCATACGCAGCAGCGGCGCCATTTTTTCCGACAGCATATCTATCAGCCCCGCTCGCTCGGCTATCCTCATCAGCCCGGTCCACATGGACATCACGCCCAGCATAGTCACACAGAGCATCACCGCGTCTTTCGCGGATTCGATCGCCGCGTTGGTAACATCCTGCAAACGTCCTGTTACGGCGGCCACGGCGATCCCTATTAAAATCATGCATCCCCATATGTAATTCAGCATAAGAAATCCCCTATAATGATTTTATACAAGTATATTCATACAAAAATATCTTAATACATATCTTGGATAAGCAGGTTGTACTTCACAGCTCACCGACGATAATCGACAGGTAAAATTTATAATAAAATATATAAATTGATTTTTAATTACATTTACGGTACAATAAGAATGTCGTATTTACATATTAATCAAGACTTTATGAGGAGGCACACGATGAAATCGACAGGTATTGTCAGAAAAGTGGATGAATTAGGCAGAATAGTGATTCCCAGTGAATTGCGAAGCACGCTGGACATCAAAGAAAAGGACCCTTTAGAGATTTTTATTGAGGATTACAAAATAATCCTGCGGAAGTACGAGCCGTCTTGTATATTCACGGGCAACATGGATGGATTGCTGGAATACAAGGGAAAAAAAGTATCCATTAAAGCGGTCAGGGAATTGGCTGTTTTAGCGGGGCTTCACGTTATAGATTAATTTTTTTCAAGCGTATATTTTATCCGCTATTGGTAAAAAGTAATATCGTAGTTTTATTTTACTAATGCGAAAGGGGTATCCTCATGCCAGGTTTAAGCCAGTCAGAACTGAACAGCATCCGTGAGATTGTTTCCAGCCATCAAACAGTGGCGAACAAGCTTAGCGACTATGCCAATCAGTGTCAAGACTCAAACATCAAGCAAATGTTTTCCAAGGCGGCTCAAGACGCGACTAAGAGCGCGCAGAACCTGATTCAGATGCTATAATAATTTACAGGAGGACAAAAATGCAGGAAAAAGACATGGTAATGGATATTCTAAGCGGCACGAAAGCCGGCTTGGGCAATTACGCCAAGGTTATCACCGAAACAGCGGATCAGAACCTTCGTCAGACATTTCAGCAAATGAGGGACTCTGACGAGAAGTTCCAATACGATCTGTATAAGGTCGCCGAGCAGAAAGGGTATTACCCGGTTTCGCCGTCGAGTTCCCCACAGGATATCAACAACATCAAGACGGCTCTTTCATCGGGTATGCAGCAGCAAGGCGTCGGACCACAGGGAATGAGATAAAACAATTAAATTAAAAAACGCCCAAAACCGGGCGTTTTTTATTATGCTTTTCAATCGGCGCGTACGCTGTTATAATGCCATTATTCGGGACGGGAGGTTGTATGAATACATATGAAAATCATTGAACCCTCAATTGAGATTTTATCGGAGATCAACGGGCCGGAAACACTGAAAGTCATTGAACGAGCCGGACGCACCTGTTACAAATCCGAGGGCGGTATTACGGATACGTCCGCGCCGGCGTTCGTGAGTCGATTGATAGAACGCGGACACGAGGCTATGCTGGAACACGCCCCCGCCATATCAATCAAATTTGTCTGCGACCGCGGGGTTTCGCACGAAATTGTGCGGCACAGGCTGTTCAGCTTTGCGCAGGAGTCCACGCGCTACTGTAATTACTCCAAAGACAGGTTTAACAGCGAACTCACTTTTATAAAGCCCTGCTTTTGGGCGGAGGCCGACGACGCGTACAGCGTCTGGCTAAACGCGATGGAAGCGGCCGAACGCGCTTATTTTGAATTGCTGAATACGTGCAAGGCCATCCCGGAACAGGCGCGTTCCGTTTTGCCCGTCAGTGTAAAAACCGAACTGGTAGTCACCGGGAACGCGCGCGAGTGGAGGCATTTCTTCAAGCTGCGCACGGACAAAGCCGCGCACCCGCAGATGCGCCAGTCCGCCGATATGGCTCTGAAAGCGGTCCGGGGACGGGTTGGGGTTTTGTTTGAGGATATTTGAGAAAACAAGAAAGAGGAGCCGCGTATCGTGGCTCCCTTCATTTTCGCGCCATTTAGCGGCTTAATACCCCGCGCCCGCGAGATCCGCGGCGGCAATCCTCAGCAGGTCACTCATTCAGCCACTTCCTGTCGAAGTATAATATCCCTTCATGCGCCACATTGTAAAAACAATGGGCGCGTTCCTGGTTGGGTGATGGGGCCAATAGTATCGCTCCTCGCTACATTATAAATATAATAGCACGAAAGCCGCCGTCTGTGAAGATCTACCTTCGCGGCGTATAAGCCGCGAACACCTCCAATACGCTTCGGTACAGCGATTCGGCGGTACTTTGCCGGAAATTGGCGTTTCCAAGCCTGGCGGCCTCGGCCCGGTTTGTAAGGAACCCAATCTCGCATAGAATAGCGGGAATGGTTGTATTCTTTATGACAATAAACCGGTTGGACTTGACGCCCAAATTCCGCGTGCCCAGATCGCTTACCAAGTTGCGCTGGAAGATCTCGGCCATATCCTTGCCGGAATACCCAAGCCGGCTGTCATTGGAGTGCGGATACCAGTAAACCTCCGTGCCGTTTGTCGATGTGTTGCCGCCGCCCATTGCGTTCATATGTATGGAAATAAAGATATCGCCTATATCGCTTGCCCATACGGGTCGATCGTACAGATCCACGTTTCTATCTGTTATGCGCGTGGCGTATACCTTTACGCTTCCATCCCGCTCAATCAGGTTAATCAGGCGGCTGGACACGTCCAGGTTCAGGTTCTTTTCCACCAGTCCATTGGCGGACGCGCCGGACGCGTTGCCCCCATGCCCCGGATCGAGTACAACGATCTTATCATATTTCTCCTTAGGATGTACGGGCTTAATATATATATATTCGGAATCTTCCCAAAACTCATACGCCAGTACCCGCTTCTGCTCAAAGACCAGCCTGGTATTGCCGTTGTCGCCCGTCTTGATTAATATTTCGTTCAGATACTCATCATTTATGTAATACTCTCCCCAGCCAAGCCAGCCGCTGTACTGCCCCGGCAGTTCGAACACAAACTGGCCGAACGCATAATGATCCTCGCGCAGGAGATCGTTCGCGCTTATGGGGTAATTAGGATCCTTCTTCAGGCTGAGCGTCTTGTCGCCGGTGTAATAGATATTATCGTAAGTAGCGGGGCTCAATCGGAGGATAGCGGTGTTTCCGCTGTACTCCACGGATATTCCGGCCATGCCGTAGCTTTCCAGCGTCAGCCGCGCGGTGTTTATATCCGGCTGCGACGCGTGTACAATCTTCACGAAACTCATGTCCGTTATGTATTTGGCCGGCTGCCCCATTGTGGAAATGGGCATGTCCACAATTATTTGATTAGTTCCCGCAAGCGGCGCGATGGAGAGGATCGGGCAATAGTCGCCGGTTATTTCTATAATATCCGTATTACCCTCCCCGTGGAAATAGATGCGGGTAATGGTATTCTGTACAAAGCGCACAGTCAGGCTTCGGCGATCGTCGGACAGTAACACCACGAAGCTTGCCCCGGCCTTCAGATCAAACACCACGCGGGTGGTTTGCGGGGTTAATTGGCCAGCGCGTATCCGTTGAACAACGGGATGATTAATATTGTACTGATCCTCCAATTCATTGCTTGCTGTGGAAAAATCCAGTACGATGCGGTTATCCGCCATAAGTTGTTTTTCAACCTTGCGTATGGACGAAGCGGAATGGATGACAAAATCGTGATTGCCTGGATCTGCTGGTATATCGATGTGTATGATTCGAGTGTCGGGATGTTCCTGTTCAGTAAGCGGCGCCGGCGATATATCGCGGGCTTTGCTGATATTGGGGCTGTAGGCGCTTTCGCCGTCCTCTGGGATAACATACACGTCGTCAATCTCCGTACCCGCTGCCGAGACGGCGAACGTACCGGAAACAACCATGACGGCAGCCAGTACAACCCCGAAAAAACCTTTTAAATTGCGCATTTCTTTCCTCCCTATACATTTTTCTTCCGTATGGGGACATTATAACACAGTTTACATGGAAAAAATCCTTTCTAATTGGTTTCTAATGTCAAAAATCTATGTCAAAATCTATTGACAACCGGCTTAAGACACGTCAAACTATGTAAGGAAGGATGGATGCGTATATGTCTAAATATTTTCAATATCTTGAGGATACGGCAAAACCCGGCGATGGATTTCAGATGTACGGAGGCGCTCATATCATATTTTTAATTGGTATAATAATCGGCATTGTTATTTTGATACTTCTGTATAACTACGCTTCGGACAGGAGCCGACTGAAAATGCTGCGCGTAACCGCGGCAATCATTTTTATCTCCGAGGCCGTACGGCAGGCTTCGTTTGTTCTGTTGCAGCCGGTTTACCCAGTCAGCCAGCTTCCTCTGCATCTCTGCGGATTAAGCATGTTTATTGAGATTATTCACGCGGTTCGGCCTAATAAAACCACGGGCGAGATTCTGTATTCACTTGGCCTGCCCGGCGCGCTCGCCGCTCTGTTGTTTCCCAACTGGACCATGTACCCGCTATGGAGCTATCAGGCTATTCAAAGCTTTGTGGTTCATGGCCTGCATATAGCGTTTGTGCTGATGCCGCTTATTGCTGACGACATACGCCCCAGCGCGCGGAACATCTGGCGGCCCGCGCTGTTCCTTCTGATAATAGTGCCGCCGATCTACTTTTTGAATAAACGGCTGAACACCAATTTCTTCTTCGTCAACGCGGGTTCCGAGGGTTCTCCTTTGGAGATCCTGATAAATCTGATGGGCAACCCCGGTTTCCTGTTTGGGTTTGTCGGCCTGCTTTTGGTTCTGTGGTTTATTATGTACCTGCCGTTTGTAGTAATGGAGAAGAAACGCAGGAGAATGTTTATATGAAAACATTGGTAATAGCCGAGAAGCCCTCAGTCGGACGGGACATCGCGCGGGTGCTGGGATGCGCGTCTAAGGCGGAGGGCTGTCTTTTTTCGGAGAAATATATCGTGTCGTGGGCGATAGGGCATTTAGTGACGTTAGCGGAGCCGGAGGATTACAGCCCGGTTTGGAAACGATGGAGCATGGATACCCTGCCGATTATGCCGGAGAGCATCAAATTAAAACCCGCGCCGAATACCAAAAAGCAGTTAGCCGTACTCAAGAAACTGATGGACAGCAAAGAGGCCGGCCAGATTATCTGCGCGACGGACAGCGGCCGCGAGGGCGAATTGATCTTCCGGTATATATATAGGATAAACGGCTGTACCAAGCCGGTTAAGCGCCTCTGGATTTCCAGCATGACCGACGCCGCCATTAGCGCCGGATTAGCGTCCATGAAAGACGGGAAGGCGTATGACGCGCTGTACGAGTCCGCGCGCTGCCGCTCGGAGGCCGACTGGCTGGTCGGCATGAACGCCTCGCGCGCGTTTACGATCAAGTATAACGCGCTGCTGAGCGTGGGGCGCGTGCAGACCCCCACGCTGGCGATTATCGCGGCGCGTCAGAAGGAAATAGAAGCCTTTGTGCCCAAAGACTACTGGGAGGTTCGCGCGGATTTTGAGGAACCCACTTATACCGGCGTCTGGTTCGATCCGCAAACGAAAGACAGCAAGATATTGGATAAAACGAAAGCGGAGGAGATTTCCGCCAAGGTAAAAGGTAAAGAGGGCGTTGTGAGCGGTGTCACGACCGAACGGAAGAAGGTTCCGCCGCCCCAGCTCTACGACCTGACGGAACTCCAGCGCGACGCCAACAAGCGGTTCGGCTTTTCCGCGCAGAAAACCCTATCTATCGCGCAGGATCTATACGAGAAACGCAAAATGATCACATACCCGCGGACGGACAGCCGCCATTTAAGCGACGATCTGACGCCCAAACTGCCCGGCTTACTCAAGCGGCTGAATATAGAGCCGTATAAGCAATACGTGTCATACGCGCTCGGGCTGCCCTCGCTGCCCGTTACCCCGCGCATTGTGGACAACGCTAAGGTATCCGATCATCACGCCATTATACCCGCCGATGTAACACCCAGAATCGCTTCGCTGAGCGACGACGAACTGAAGATATACGACCTGATAGTCCGCAGGTTCATAGCGGTGTTCTATCCGGCTTACATATATGATATTACCGCGATAATCAGCCTTGTGGAGGGCGAACGCTTCCTTACGAAGGGCAACACCATTGTTCAGCCCGGTTGGATGGAACTCTACCCGCAGGACTTAACCGCCGCCAAGGATAAGCCCGAGGAAGCGCCCTTGCCCAATGTTAAGACGGGCGATCCGGTTAAGGTAAAGGACACAAAATGCGTGAAGAAGAAAACACAGCCGCCGAAGCCCTACAACGAGGCGAGTCTGCTGTCGGCCATGGAGCACGCGGGCCGTTTTATAGAGAACGAGGAACTGGCCGCCGCGTTGAAGGAATCGGGGCTGGGCACGCCGGCCACGCGCGCGGCTATCATCGAGCGTCTGATAGACGTTGGGTACATAACGCGCAAGGCCAAATCGCTGATTCCCACGGAAAAGGGCATGAAGCTGATAGAGGCGGTTCCGCCGGAGCTGAAATCGCCCGAGACAACCGGCAAATGGGAAAAAGGGCTGGGAAGCATCGCGAAAGCCGACATGGATCCGGAAAAGTTTATGGCCAGTATTAAGCGGTATGTAAATTTTCTGATCTCATCGGCGAAAGCGGCGGAAAAAACGGTTGAGTTTCCCGCCGAAGCCAGGAAGATGAAGCGCGGTGGCAAATCCGCGCCGGCCAAACTGGGAACCTGCCCCAAATGCGGAACAGGCGATATTCTGGAGAACAGCAAGAAGTTTTACTGTTCCCGTTGGAAGGACGGCTGCGCGTTCGGCATATGGAAGAACGCGCTGGAACGGTTTTCTATCACGCTGGACGCGGACACAGCGGGCAGGCTGACGCGCGGCGAAGAGGCGGAAGCCAAGGGAACGCTGAACGGCCAGGAGAAAACTTTTGTTATTTGCCTCGGAAAGGATTTGGTTGTTAAGGCGCGGGTTAAGTGATTATTCAAAAAATAAGTGATTACGCGGAATACGCTATCTTGGCGGAGGACTATTTTGCCGTGAAGAAAACCGCGCCGCCTCCAAAGGCGTTCCCATGATGACGCGGCGACTTCCGACGAATAAACGTCGAAGTAACCCTCGTTATCTTTTAGCGGCGCTTTTCCTTTTACTGCCCGCAACTGCCTGCGGCGGGCTGGCCGCGAAAATTCCGGACGGCGCCATTGATTCCGGAAGCGATCTCTTAATCGCTGTCGCGAGCGACACGCACTATATTACCGACAAGATAAATGATCATGGGGACGCGTTTCAGCGTTTCGTATCGTCGGGCAATGGCAGCCTGATGAATTATTCCGAAGAAATCATGGAAACGCTCGTATACGATATGAAGGATTTAAGCCCGGACGCAATGATCATCAGCGGCGATCTGACCGTTAACGGCGAGAAGGAAAGCCATACGCGGATGGCGGAAAAATTGAGAAACATAGAGCTTTCGGGGAAAACCAGAGCGTACGTAATCCCCGGCAACCACGATATTCTTAATCCCTGGGCCAGGGGCTTTAAAGGCGGTTCGCAGTATGTGACCGACTATATCACGCCTGAGGAATTCGAGGAGATATACGCGGATTTCGGCTATAACGAGGCCGTTATGCGAGACGCTTCCAGTTTGAGTTATCTGGCCGCCCCGTCGAAGGACGTATGGCTCTTGATGCTGGATACCTGCGTATACAAAACCAACATAGAATATGAGAACCCGGCCGTATACGGCAGGATTTTACCGGAAACACAGAATTGGATAAGAAAATGCGCTGAACTGGCGCATAATAACAACGCCCGTATTATCGCGGTAACGCATCATAATCTGTTTATACACAATTATACGCTTCACTACGGATATACGCTGGATAACGCGGAAGAAGCCGAGCAGCTGTTTTCTGAATGCGGCATTGAACTGGTCTTCAGCGGGCATATACATGTCCAGGATATAAAGAACCGCGAAGGGATATTTGAGGTCGCTTCCAGCTCGCTGCTGACCTATCCCCACCAATTCGGCGTACTGAGCTATAAGCCGGGCGAAGGTTTCGATTATTCGGTTAAAAGCGTGGACGTGGAACGCTGGGCAGGCTCCATCGGGTCCGAAGACGCCAATCTGCTAACCTTCAAATCCTACGCTCAAAAATACTATAAAGACGTTTCGTATAACCGTACATACGGGCGGCTGATTGATTCAGGTCTTTATACGGAGAATGAGGCCGAAGAGGTCGCCGAGATGATAAGCGCGCTTAACGTCGCTTATTTTTCGGGAAGAGTTGACGAAATCAGGGATGAACTGATGGCGTCAGAGGGTTACAGATTAGCCGGTAAGTCGTCCGAACCCGAATTCCTGACGCGTTATACGCGCAGTATGCTATATGATTATGGGATCAGCAATGTTTCCCTGCGTTTGCCTTAGAAGATAAAACTGTCAACTCATTTACTGGAATTGTATATTAAAACTCGCATAAAATCAATAAAAGGCGCCGCGCGGATTTCACGCGCGGCGCCTTTTTTAAACCGCGAAATGTTTACTGTGGCGGGATTACTAAACGCTTTATAACGGCGTCTGTTCCGTCGATCCTCCATGTTAATGTTTCCAACCCGCTCATAGCCGCGTACTCGTCCGGCAGCGCGGCCGAAGCCCGCGCGTAGATAACCACTCCGTTCTCAATCGAGTACTCCCCTTCAATTATTCCGTTATCAGTCGAAAGCGTGAGCATAGCCGGGTTTAAATACCTCATATGCTCGTATGGATTGGCGCGATAGCCTTCTTCCGTGAAATACAGCAGCACAGGCGGCGCCGCTTTATAGAATTCCGAATTTTCTATCATTTTCTGAGAGTCTAGAACTACCCGCGTCTGCAGCTTTTGCGGCGCCGACGACCAAACATGGGGCATAAACCGGGGCGACGCTATATTCAAGGATACGGCGCATACAATAAATAAGCAAAATCCGATAGACGCCGAACGCGCGACGGCTTTGTTCTTCAGATGTAAATGTACGCCGTCAAAGAATCTGTAACCCAGAAGACTGACCAGTATGGGAACCGCGACGCTCCCGCGCTGTATGGAAACAATTCTGTTCGCGCTGTATCCTTTCATAAGCAGCGAAACCGCTATGCTCACGAAAGCCCATAATACCAATTGCAGGTCGGGTATGCCAAATACGCCCATGAACGTAAAAAGGGCGAACAGCAAAACAATCGGGGTTAAGAGTCGAAACAAACCATATGGGTTTTCCGTTATAATCTGCTTAATTGCCGTTATCAGGAATTCCAGCGTTGTTTCGTCGCCGATCATGGCGTTGCCGTTTGAGATGAGTTTCAGCGAATAAAACAACGTTACGCCCGTTAACAGCGCCAGGCTGAAATCCAAAGACCCGCGAGCCGCGCTTTTGGATTCGCGTACAGAAATGACCATACGCCTGACTAAAACCGCGGCCAGTAAGGCGGCCGAGGCAAAACCGGGCGTGTACATAGAGGCCAATGTAACGCCGCTGAACGCGAGTCCAACCACAGAAGTTGGGGTAGCCCCGCGTATGTACATCAAAAAACATCCGACCGCCATCATAGTGAAAGCGGACGGCAGCAGAGACTGTTCGCAGACACGCGTTAAATCAGCTATAATCGGGCTTGTGAGAGTCATGAGGGTGATAATCGCGGCGTACTTGACAAGATGCGGCTTGTACTTCATAAAGAATTCAGATAAACCCGTGTACATGGCCAGAGCGGAAAGCGCGAATATAAAATTGAAACCGAAGTGCAGCGCGAACATATTTCTGCCCCCTATTACGCTGGGCAGGGCTAACATTATGTATTGTCTGACCGGATAGCCTAAGAAGGCCAGTTCGGTATATCTGAAATCAGCCGCGGTAAGGGCGTCCAGACCCGCCGCGACCTGTTGGGCGGATTCGTAATCTATCCAGCGGATATTAGGGCTGCCGCAGCCGTAAAAAACCACTGATACCATAGCGGCCATTATCAGCGGCCCGACGAAACGGCGCGACTTTATATCCATTATGAGGCGGAGTATTACTTTCCTGAGAATCAGAACGAAAAAAGAGAGCATAAATAAAAGCCACGCTCTTGAAGCGGCAATTGAGAATATCCCCTTAAATGTAAAGGCCAGCGCTTCCAGACCGGTCAGCGCGAAAAACACGATACAGCATATTATATATCCTCTCTTTGTTAATCGCCTGTCTAGGAATCCTCTATGTACGTATCCTTTTTTATTACGCGGCTTTAACGTTAAACGCGCGGGTTTGGGCTTAACCAGATCTATCGCGTTGATGATCTCGCCTCCTTGTCAAAAAAACTATATGCAAATTATATCATAAATTAA
>JAISZF010000024.1 GCA_031269415.1 Clostridiales bacterium | reverse complement strand
TAAAACGATCAGCGGTAAAATTAAACGCGTGGAGATCCGCGAGAAGGACGGACAGCAAAATGGATAATCCGGGTAAAACAAGGGAGCGGTCGCTCAGCGTAATGACGGAACTGGTGCTGCCTAATGACGGCAATCTATTAGGCAACCTGCTGGGCGGCAGGCTGCTGCATTGGATAGACATCGCCGGGGCGTTGGCGGCGTCGCGGCACAGCGGCGGCGCTGTCGCGACCATCCGTATGGATCCGGTGGAATTCAAGCATCCTATACATGTGGGCGGCATTGTTTCTTTTACGTCCTATGTCACCTGGACCGGAAGGACATCCATTGAAACGGCCGTGGAAACTTTCGCGGAGGATGTGTTGACGGGGGAGAAACGCTTTATAAATAAGGTGTATCTGGTATTCGTGGCGCTTGATCAAAACGGCGGAAAGAGGATTACCCCGCCGCTTATCCCGAAAACGGACGAAGAACAGCGGGAATGGGACGCCGCGGTGATCAGGAGGCGGAAATAATACTCAATCCGCGAAAACATCGACGAGTGAACATAACTTTTCATTGCTATAACCAGACTGTGATGATAGAATATTAAATGCTAATGGTAAAAAATGTGTTCTATAAAGGAGGAATATTGTGGCGCAAGAAATTGTTGAGGTCACGGAGAGCTATCCCGCGCTGGACGCGTTCTATGACAGCCTTCCCGACAAAAACGGCGCGCTGATCCCCATGCTTCACAAGGCGCAGGAAGAATACGGCTATTTACCCCAGGAGGTGCAGTTGTATGTGGCGCTCAAACTGGGAATACCCGCTTCCAAGGTATACGGCGTAGCCACGTTCTACTCCCTGTTCAACCTGGAGCGAAAAGGCCAGTACAGGATTAACGTTTGTTTGGGCACGGCGTGCTATGTGCGCGGTTCGGAGGCTATCCTGGAAGCGCTCGAGAATGAACTGAAAATAAAGCGTACCGAAACTACCGGCGACGGCTTGTTTACTCTGTCTTCCATCCGCTGCGTCGGAGCGTGCGGCTTGGCCCCTGTTGTAATGGTCGGCGATAAGGTGTACGGCAGGGTAACCCCCGACGATGTAAGGGGCATTGTAGATGAATATTTAGGCAAGGCGGGCGAACACAATGACTAAATTGGGATCATGGGATGAATTAAAAAAATTCCGTGAGGATAATCGAAAAGAAACAAGCCTGTTAACCTCCGATTCGGGTAAAACAGTCCTGGCGGTCGGCGAGGCAACATGCGGGATCGCGGCCGGCGCTAAAAGGGTAGCGGAGGTTCTGCGGAAGGAAATTGATAAGCAAGGCCTTGAGAATGTGTCCATTATCGCCACCGGCTGCTTCGGTTACTGTTATGCCGAACCTATGGTTGAGGTGCGCGAGCCGGGTAAGAAATCCGTTTACTACGGATATGTCACAGAAGACACAGCCCGTGAAATAGTGTCCGGGCATTTGCTTAAAGGCAAGCCGTTGACGCAGAACATCCTTAATGTGGAGGTGTGGATTCCGTGAGTTCAGGAACCGGTCAGGTGAGGATCGCGCTGCGAAACTGCGGCGTTATTGATCCGGAAAGCATTAAGGACTATATAGCCACGGACGGCTACGACGCGTTAGCAAAAGCCCTGTTCGACATGTCGCCTGACGAGGTCGTCGAGACCGTTAAAAAGAGCGGTCTGCGCGGCCGCGGCGGCGCCGGTTTCCCTACCGGTATTAAATGGGAAACAGCCAGACGCTCTGAAAGCGATATAAAATACGTCCTATGCAACGCTGACGAGGGCGATCCGGGAGCGTTTATGGATCGTTCCGTCCTGGAGGGCGATCCGCACTGTGTTCTGGAGGCTATGGCTATCTGCGGATACGCCATCGGCGCGAGCCAAGGCATTATATATGTCCGCGCGGAATACCCCCTGGCGGTTAAGCGTCTGCAGATTGCCATAGAACAAGCCACCGATATGGGCCTGCTGGGGGATAACATCCTTGGCAGCGGTTTTTCTTTCAATGTAAGGCTTTATTTCGGGGCGGGCGCGTTTGTCTGCGGCGAGGAAACCTCGCTCATGAACTCGGTTCAGGGTGGACGCGGCGAGCCTCGCCTCAAACCGCCTTTCCCGGCGGTAAAGGGATTGTGGGACAAGCCGACCAATATTAATAACGTGGAAACATACGCCAACGTGGCGCAGATAATTCGTAACGGATGGGAATGGTTCAGACAGTTCGGCACGGAGAAGAGTCCGGGTACCAAGGTCTTCGCCCTAGCCGGAAAGGTTAACAACGTCGGTTTGGTGGAGGTACCCATGGGTACGCCGTTGCGCGTCATTATTGAGGACATAGGCGGAGGCATACGCAATAACAAAAAATTCAAGGCGGCACAGACCGGCGGCCCGTCCGGCGGCTGCATCCCCGCCGAGCATCTGGATACGCCCATAGAGTACGAGTCATTAATCAGCCTGGGGTCCATGATGGGTTCCGGCGGTATGATCGTTTTGGATGAGGACGACTGTATGGTCGGTATCTCAAAATTCTACCTGACTTTCACCGCGGAAGAGAGCTGCGGCAAGTGTACGCCTTGCCGCATAGGAAATGTGCGTCTCCTTGAAATCCTCGATCGCATTACCGAGGGCAAGGGCGAGGAGAAAGATATGGACGATCTGGAAAACCTGGGCAACACAATCAAAGATACCGCTCTGTGCGGTCTTGGCCAGAGTTCCCCCAACCCGATCATTTCCACCTTGCGCTACTTCAGTGACGAGTATAAGGAACATATCTACCATAAGCGCTGTCCGGCCGGCTCGTGTTCCAAATTAATAGGCTATAAGATTCTTCCCGATAAATGCACCGGATGTACCGTATGCGCGCGCAACTGCCCAGTATCCTGCATATCAGGAGAACGCAAAAAGGTACATGTAATAGATCAGGAACGCTGTATAAAGTGCGGCGTCTGTTTCTCCAAATGTCGCTTCAAAGCGATTGTCAGAGGCTAAGGGAGGCGATAAAATGGTTGATTTAACGATAAATAATATTGAAACTTCTATGCCCGAAGGCTCGACAATCTTGGAAGCCGCCAAAAGTTTGGGTATTCACATCCCCACGCTGTGCCATCTGGATCTGCACGACATTAAGATGGTGAATCAGGTCGGCACATGCCGAGTGTGTATGGTCGAGGTGGAAGGCAGACGCAATCTGCTGCCCTCATGTTCGACATTGGTCACACCGGGCATGGTAATCCATACCAATACCAAACGAGCCGTTCGCGCCCGCCGCATGATAGTCGAACTGCTGCTCTCCAACCATCCGAGGGAGTGTTTGATCTGCAATCGCAACCAAAATTGCGAGCTGCAGTCTTTATCAGCAGAACTGGGCATCCGTGAGATCCGTTACAAGGGGCCCCGTCTTCACACCGATAAAGACACTTCCAGTTACTCGATAGTCAGAAACGCCGAAAAATGTGTTCTCTGCCGCCGCTGTGAAACCATGTGCAACACGGTTCAAACAGTCGGGGTATATTCGGCGGTTCACAGGGGTTTTGAAACCGTGATCGGCCCCGCGTTCGACAAACCAATGCTGGATACCGCGTGTACATTCTGCGGGCAGTGCGTATCCGTCTGCCCCACGGGCGCGCTGACGGAAACCAATGACGCGGCTGACGTTTGGGACGCCATATCCGATCCCGATAAAATCGTTATAGCGCAGACAGCCCCGGCGGTCCGCGTGGCGCTGGGTGAGGCCTTCGGCCTGCCGATCGGCACCAGCGTAACCGGCAAGATGGTAGCCGCGCTGCGCAGAATGGGTTTCGACAAAGTAATGGATACGGACTTCGCGGCGGATCTTACCATTATGGAAGAAGCCTCCGAGATGATTCACCGCATTCAGCATAACGGCCGCTTACCCATTCTGACCAGTTGCTGTCCGGCTTGGGTAAAATTTATCGAGCATCAGTTCCCGAGTCTGTTAGACATACCGTCCACATGCAAGTCGCCTCATGAGATGTTCGGCGCTATCGCTAAGACATACCTGGCGGAGAAACTGGGTATGGATCCTGAAAAGATAGTCGTCGTGTCCATTATGCCGTGCCTGGCGAAGAAATTCGAGGCAAAGCGTGAAGAGCTGTCCGGTAAAGAAATCGGCAGCAATGTGGACTATGTTATCTCCACCCGCGAACTGGCGCGTATGATCCGGGAGGCCGGTATCAGCTTCACCTCTTTGCCGGATGAGGATTTCGACGACGTAATGGGAGAATCCACGGGCGCGTCCGTTATCTTCGGCACAACGGGCGGCGTTATTGAAGCCGCGGTCCGCACGGCGGCGGCTTGGCTGGATAAAGACAATCCCTCGCCGCAGATTGAGTTCAAGGCGTTGCGGGGTATCGAAGGCATCCGCGAGGCGGAGGTCGAGATAGCAGGCATGAAGCTCTCTATCGCGATCGCTCACGGTTTGGGCAACGCCCGGAAACTGTTGACGGATATCCGCGACGGCAAGGTTCAGTACCACGCCATCGAAATCATGGCCTGCCCGTCCGGCTGCGTAGGCGGCGGCGGTCAGCCATACCACGGCAATAACATTGAAGTCCTCAGGAAACGCGCCGGCGCGCTGTATTCGGAGGACGAGAGCAAAACCCTGCGCCGCTCTCACGAGAATCCGCAGATACAAAAACTGTACGAGGAATTCTTGGGCGAACCGTACGGAGAGCTGGCTCATGAACTGCTGCATACTCATTATCATGAACGGGATATGCTGTAGATAGAACAGAATATAAGAATCCCCCTACGAATTTTTCGTAAGGGGATTCTTATATTCTGATATACATCCTCAATCCTTATTTTAGCAGCGCCGTTAACATTTTCAGATCAATCTCGGCGAGTGACGCCGCGTTCTCCGGCCATTCCGGGCGGCTGGCCATCTCCGTCAGCGTATATATTCCGGCCAAGGAGTTATTTTGAACAGCGGGTATATCTAATATGATTCCGCCTTCGTTTTCGGCTAATGTAAACCTGCCGACGACCCTGCCGGACTTTCCCAGGGTTACGTTGTCGGATTTCCCGGACGGATCCCATACAATCTGCAGTTTATCCAGCGCGTCCAATTGGCCCAGACCGCTTATATACAAATTCGTGCGGAACTCGCCCGGTGACACATGGCTGCCGACCGCCTGAAGCATCATGTCTCCGTGGCCGGATGAAGAGAAATAGATATTATCCAACCGATATTTCTCGCCCAGCGTCCCTGCCTCATAAAAAATCTGAGATTCCAAATGGCTGTAGCGTACGGAAACGATCTTGTTTTCATAACAGAGAAATTTTATTACGATATCGCCGTCGTGAAAAAACCGCTGGCCGCGCACCGCGATTTCCATATCATCCCGAAGCTTGCCGAACATCTCCGCCAAATCCTCGTCGGCTTTGATGGTATCCGCCAGTTTGATCAGCCATTCCCGCATATCCCGCGCGGAAATCCGCATGGTTACGGCCTTGCTGTTTACGGTTTTTCCGCCCAGTTGCAGCTTCTCGCCGCCGACTCGCTGATATTTCGCGGTCTCGAGCAGTTCCAGGACAAGTTCGGCATATCTGACCCGTAAGCGCTCATACGCCGGGGCGACCGCTCCGATGCTGCCTCCCATTATGAGGCGTTTGCACGCGTTGTATGATACATCCAGGCCAGAAGGCGTACGTATGCCCAACCCGTTGGACTCCAGTAAGGCGTCTAAATCCCCTCCCGCCTCGCGAGGATCGGCGGTATACACATTCTGATCTATTCTTATACCTATAGTGCTGTCAGATAAGTAAAAACTAGCGTTTACGTTCGGCTCACGTGACAGTTCCAACATTAATTGATCGCGCTTATTGTCATTACGTAATGTGAGATCAACAGGGTTTGCAAGCGGCCCAACGGCGTTCAGCCGCAGGTTCTGCTCATTAGGCTCCCGCAGCAAAGCCTCGCCGCGCTTAATCACACTGTTGCCTGAAGTAAGCGTCACTAACTCGCGGAAAAGAGATTTAGCCGTATTTTTGGCGGCTAACGAGATATACAGCCCGGGGGAGAAGAAGCCGCTGATCGGGAACCTAAGCAAATAGACGCATATAACAAATACTATCGCGATCGAAAGGATCGACAGCAATTTTCGCGCCTTCGGGTGTCGGGAACCTTCCGGATCGACAATCAGCGCGGCGTCGTCCGTGATTTCATCCGCCAGCGGAAACAGCCTGACCGGTTTGGCTAAAGGCTTATCCGGCCGCCTGCCTGAATGTTTCGGCTCATCGGCCATGGACGGCCTCCTCTCGTCAGTCGGCGGTGTAAAAACACCGCGCTGTATTCACTGAAATTCTTATTCGGTTTCCTTGTGTTCAGAACTGCCCTCCGCGGAAACAACCTCCTCCGAGCCGCCCGTTTCCGCTTCCGGCTCAATTATCGGCTCCGGTTCCCGCTTAACCACATTATACGCGACAGGTTTTTCCGCTTTCCGAAGTTCTTCCCACCTGTCAATATCAGCGCGTTCTTTTCGCGCCAGTTCGCGTATTTCAAGCTCCATTCCGTTAACTTCATCTTCTTTGTCCAAGATGCTTTGGCAGATCGCGTCTATCTCATCAAAATCCACTTTTTCCGATTTCCACATTTCATAATAGCGACGCGCCAGTATTTTATAGGCATTCGTCATATCCGCGCGCCGCTCAATAATCCGCTTGTTCAGCATGGCTTTACGCCAAGCCGTGTTTGTGCGCACGCTGATTTTATAGGCCGCCGATTCGGCGGATGATCGGACTTTATCGAAAAAACTGTTTATACGAAAAACCTCCTTATGTAACACTGTTACTCTCAAAGTATATGATCCATCAGCGCAACAGTCAACCGCATATTTCGACTTTAATCGTCCACCGCTGAGTATCCCCCATAGACCTTTGACACAGCTTTGTACCCGTCCGTGTAACTGACCTTGCCGCCCGGATAAACCCATAACGCCTCGGCGCTGTTTTTTTCGCACATAGCGCGTCCTTCGGATTCATCCGCGATAAACAGGGCGGTCGAAAGGAAGTCCGCGACATCCGAATCCGCGTGAATAACGGTTACCGACGCGTACTTCCGCGCGGGCATCAGCGTTTTCGGGTCAATAATGTGATTATAACGCTCATTATCTACAATATAATATCGTTGATAGTCGCCGCTGGAAACCACGGCGCGGTCGTTGACAAAAATCGTATCGAGTATATTCGCGGAACCGTCCACAGCCAGCTCAGGGTCCTGAACGCCTACGCCCCAGCGTTCCCTGACGCCGTCTAAGGGTTTGCCGACAGCGATAATATTGCCGCCCATATTGATAAGCGCGGACGTCATACCCATTGCCGCGGCCTCATTCACAGTAAGCCCGATGGCGTATCCCTTGGCCGCCGCGCCCACATCCAAAGACATACCTTTATTCTTCAAAAATACCGTACCCGCTTCTTTATCTATGATAAGGTTTTTTATATCCGTATTCAAGGCGGCAGCCTCAAGTTCGCCCATATCGGGCAATTCCGCCTCCGCGGGGTTCAGAAGGCCGTGTTCGCGGTATTCGTGCCAGATCGATAGAACCGAGCCCATGGCGATATTGACTTTATACTCTGCTGTTGGATAATTATCCATACAGCGAGTCAAAAACGCGATCACCCTCTCGTCTACGGACACAGGAGCGATCCCGGCGTTATCGTTTACGGTTTTCAGATTATTTATTCCGTCATAATTATTGTAGATGTCAAACAATTGGGAATATTCCGTCATTTCGCTATAGATCTTCTGGGAGTGTTTCGTGAATTCGCTCTGGCTGCCCGCGTAACCCACTATCTCCGCGTGGGTGTCAAACAGACCGTCGAATTCGGCGGCGTATTTGCCCGGCTTTCCGCCGCATGCCGTACAGAGAGACATAATCGCCAACATGCCGGCGATTGAGCGTCCAAGTCGTCCTTTAAGCCTTCCTCGCGAATAAAACAAAGGCTGTTGAGTATCCCTCAACAGCCATACAAACTTACTGCGCATTAGCGGCGGCCTTCTCTACAGCGAGTAACCAATCGCCGACCGCGATGGTAACGGATGACGTCAGTTCCGGTATGTCCGGCACGGTGGTATGCTCTTCGTTAACAGCTTTAATCTTCAGCCCTTTAACCTCATCCACTGTCTTGCCGACGCACCACTCCGCCAGCGCGGTAGCCTGTTCATACCATTCTTTGCCGATTGCTGAGGCCTGTTTCATGCCATACTCATCTTTTTTCTCCAGTTTGGACTTAACAGGCTCGGCTAAATCAGACGTTACAACGCCGGTCGCGTCGAAGTTTACGGCGGTCTGAGCGACATCCAACTGACATTTGGTTATTTTCCCGCTCGCGTCCAAGGTTATGACGGCGATATAGGAATCCACCTGGCCCTTGCCCGCGGCTTCCGCGGTCGCCGAAGCTGAACTCCCGATATGGGTTACAATACCGAACCCGGTCTTGTAGCCGCCGCCGCTTCCGCTCCCCCCGGAGCAGGATGTCGCCAGAATGGCCGCCGAGGTCAGAATCGCGGCGTTTGTAAAGAATTTCCTCATTAATATCCTCCTTTTTTTATAACAGGCAGAATCACATTCAGCGTAATGCCGGTGATTATGCCTAAAAAAATGCTGATAGCCATTAATATCGGCAGATAGTACAGAGCGGCTGACAGCCCCATAATGAAGGCGAACACCATAAGCTGCCCCAAATTATGCGCCATCGCGCTGGCAACGCTGATCATGACCATGGATATCTTCTGCCCAAAGACTTTTACCAGAACCACAACCGCGCAAACGGACAACAGCCCGCCGGCCAAGCTTAAAGCGCCGGATATAGGACCCCGAGACAGAGTGATAAGCGCCGCTTTAAGGATGTTCAGAGCGAAAGCCTCTTTCGCCCCGATAAAAAATACCGAGTACATAACCACTACGTTAGCGAGGCCAATGCGCGCGCTCGGCGGCATGAACGGCAGCGGCGGCAGTATCCGCTCCAATGATGAAAGCACAAACATAACAGAAAGCATTATGCCCAGCATAGCGATACGCCTGACTTTAGTGATAACCCCACCACCTGTAAACGCCGCCGGCAAACAATGTGACTATATATGGAATAAGTATGGTAATAAAGTTCCTCAAGCTAAGTATAAAGGTGCGTGACTTAACGGGATTTTGAGCGAAAACGGCCGCGTTCTTTTTAACGATCGGTATGGTTAACAGTACCAGCAGACAAACAGGCGGAGCCGCGCCAATAATAACCGAAATAAGCAAAGCCGCGTATAAAGCCGCGTACACGAGTTGAAACAGAAGCGCCGCCGTTTTCCCGCCGATATAGTATGGCAGCGTATACCTGCGGTTTTGCGTATCACGCTCCACATCGCATGTATTATTCGCCAGCATGATGTTGGATATGCAAAGAATCGCGGGCGCGGTTATAAAGCCCAGTCTAATCATATTCGGAATATTTACGGCCGCGCGGGAGACATTCATGTCCAACTCAAGTGTCACAAGATAATCGCCGGGCGAATTGATATACACAACCAGGAACGTTATACAGAATCCCTGCACCAAACCGGAAACGATCTCCCCGTAAGGCGTTCTGCTGATTGATATAGGGCTCGCCGAATAGAATATTCCGATAAAAAAGCAGAACATTCCGGTAAACAGCACGACAGCCCCGAATCGGTATGTCAGGAAAACGCCTAAAGCGGCTGAACCCGCGACCATCGGAATAATCATAGCAAGAGAAACCGGTTTGCTGAAATGCGGCGTTTCACCTGACCGCCTCTTATCCAGATAATTATTGATCATGGTCACGGGGATGTCAAACAGCATCACTGCCGTCAATAATATCAGGGTATGAAACGCGTCGATATAACCCATAAGGTAATACGTGTAAGCCAATCCGATAAAAAACGGAATAATGCTGGCGAGCTTGGTTGTGATCTCAATAAATTTGATAAACCGTCTGAACGTACTCATATCAGCCTCCGAACGCTTTGGAAGACGACAGCGCGTTCGCTATCAGTTCTCTCAATTTATCACGTTTCAGGCCGTCGAACAAACTATCCGTTAGTTTTGCGGCCTTTTCGGCGTATCGCCTGGCGGTGTCCATCGCCATCTCAACACCGCCCGCTTTTACGACAGCTTCCGTGAGCCTTTCCGACTCACGGTTTTGGGAAATAACCTCCTTTGCCAGTCCGCGCAGCACAGGATCCTTGGCGAGCGTAAGGATCAGAGGCAGAGTTACCACACCCTGCGTCAAATCGTGCTTAACCGGTTTCAGGGCGCTTTCCGAATTAAAGCCATAGTCCTTGCAGTCGTCAATAATTTGAAAGCTCATACCCAGATACCATCCGATAAGCCCAGTTTGACTCAGTTCCTCAGCGCCTGAAACAGCCGCGCCGATTGCAGCGGATATTCTGAACAATTCCGCGGTTTTGCCGGAAATAATCTTAAGATACCGCCTGGGCGACAGGGCAAGGTTCCGGCTGTTCGCCGCCTCATCCATTTCGCCCAGGCAAATCTTCGTGAAGCTGTTCATATACTTCTTGAATAACATGAAACCTCTGCCGGTGTCATTCTGAAAGTCGCTTTCCTCCACAGCGCCCGCGGCTGTGGAGAGCGCCACGCACAGCAAATAATCTCCGGTAATTACCGCGTTCTTCTTGCCGAATCTGCTTTGAACGCTCTCTTTACCTCTGCGAGTGGCCGCTTCGTCGATAATGTCGTCATGCACCAGCGTAGCCAAGTGAAATATCTCAATCGCGGCGGCCGCGAAGACCGCCTTGGACGGAACCGTCAAACTGTCGTCAGCGGCGCATATAAGCAAAAGTAACGAACGGACGCCCTTGCCCATCGAGGAACACATGTGCCGCGTGATTTGACCCGCGGGCTCGGACGCCCTTGAAACCGACCGCTCCGCGACACGGCTGGACAAAGCCCTGGCTTCGGACAAATCCAGCCGCTCCGGCAAATCTTCTCCGCGGATGAGGTCAGTCATTGTACAGATACCATTTCCGGATAAATTTCAGCTTGCTCCAGCGTTTCTTCAAAAACGGCATTACATAATAATCCAGAGAAAGGACTCGCCCGGCGCCGAACAGCATGGCGACGCCCGCGAACAGCATCCACCACGTACTCATATACAAACCGGTACTCGTCAGGAACAGGAACTGCAGAACCAACGTCCACGCCGAGGACACCGTGGTAAACAGCCCGCCGAGCAGCGCCA
>JAISZF010000304.1 GCA_031269415.1 Clostridiales bacterium | reverse complement strand
AAAAGTGCCTGTGCCCGCGCCCGATGCGCTTTTGCTTGAAAATGGCCGGTCCCTTGGATTCCGCACGAACGCGCAGAAACAACGCCAAAAACAGAGGGCTTAATATAATAAGCCCCAGCAGACTAAGTATACTATCCAAAAAACGTTTGACTCCTCTGTACATATGCCTCCTCTTTCGGCGTTTACGGCGCCGCCGCGATATGTTTTTCACTGTTCATGCCCGAATAATGGGGTTCGATAAGTTTAAGCGCGTCGTCTATCTTTTGAGGGGACTGCCGACAGGCGTTATGAAGTCGCTTCAACTGTTCGTCGAATTGCTTGGCGGGTATGGACAGCGGTTTAGTTACAAATATCTTCTTATGGCAAGTTACCTGATAGCTTTCCTTTTCTTCGGCGGACATCAACTCCTCCTTCAGTTTCTCGCCGGGACGCAGTCCGGTATAGACGATTTCAATATCTTTGTCCGGGCGCAGGCCCGACAGGCGAATCAAGTCGCGGGCCAATTCCTCAATGTTGACCGGCGCACCCATGTCCAACACAAAGATCCTGCCGGTTTTACCCAAGCCGGAGGCCTGAAGCACCAACTGGCAGGCTTCGGGAATAGTCATAAAAAACCGTTCCGCCTCGGGATGGGTAATCGTAACCGGCCCTCCGTTGGCAATCTGCCATTTGAATTTAGGAATTATGCTGCCGTTGGAACCCAGCACATTACCGAAACGCACGGTCATGAATTTCGTCGGGCTGCTTTCCGACATGCGCTGAACAATCATCTCCGATATACGCTTGGTAACTCCGTAAACATTAGGCGGATTAACAGCCTTATCCGTGGAGAGCAGCACAAAACGCTCGACGCCGTATTTATCCGCGCAGCGCGCCGTGTTCAAAGTGCCGAACACATTGTTCTTCACCGCCTCCGCCGGGCTGTCCTGCATAAAATGCACATGTTTATGCGCCGCGGCGTGAAAGACCACATTGGGCTTAAATTCCGCGAACACTTCGCTTAACCGATCCAGATCCAGCACCGAACCGATGCGCACGTATAACAATTCTTTATCGGGGTACTTGCTCTCCAGTTCCGTGGCAAGCTCATAAGCGGTGTTCTCATAAATATCGTAAACGACTATGAGCCGCGGGCTGAAACGGGCAATCTGACGGCATAATTCCGATCCGATGGAACCGCCTCCCCCTGTGACCATAACTACCCGATCGCTGATATAATCGCCGATATTCCGGGTTTCCATTTTAATCTCGTCACGGTAGAGCAGGTCGGAAATACTGACGTCTCGCAGTTGGGGCCGCAAACCGCCGCCATTTACCTCGCTGACCGGCGGTATAATCTTCAAATCGCAGTCCGTTTGCGTGCATTGTTTCATAATAGCGCGCATCTCATCCTTGGACGCGTTCGGCAGGGCTATAACAATTTCGTCTATTTTGAACTTATCCGTCATTTCGACGATCCGGTCAACAGCGTTCAAGACGCGGACGCCCATCAGGTGGGTATTGTTCTTGCCCAGATCCTTATCCAAAACGATCGCTGGGATACGATCGCGGATCTTACTGGACAGGATTTCATTAACCACCCCATACCCCGAAAAGCCCGCGCCGATTATCATCACGCGCTTGGCACCGGCTTTGCTGCTCAGAATATGGCTCAATACCAGCAGAAACCTGCGCGCCGCCCTGTAGCCGAACCGAGAAAACGAAAACAGCAGCGTGTCGAGCAGCCAAGCAATAAATAAGAAACGCCGCGAGAGTTCTATTATATTCTTTGGACGTAAAACAAATGTATCATACAGATACAGTGATACAAAAATAATAGTCGTCGCCAGAAAGATCTTTAATATCTCGTCTATGCTGGCGTACTTCCAAAGATTGTTGTACATCTTGAAGGCGGCGAACACAATCAGGCTGATGATCGGGGCGGCAAAGGCCATATAGTCCAGCCACCAGCGCCACGCGGCTTCCGGTATTTGCGTGGTACTTGAACCGGGGACGCCTCCGCCGTACCAGATGCTCATCGCTATCAAAATCGACATCTCTATAAAGAGTACGTCGCATACCGCGTAAAGCGCGATCTTTCCAGCGCGTTCCTTATTCACGGAGAAGCCTCCTTTGCAGCGCGGTTCCAATACCCAAAATCAACCAGAACAGCGGTGACACCGAAACCGTGCTGTCCGTCGACATGGAAGCGACCGCGTACCCGCAGACGCCCGACAGAATAGCTATCCGCAGCCAGAACATCCATTTCTCCTCGTTGGACGCGGCCCCCTTTAAGATAGAAATAGAACTTGTGATGATATACCAGGCAAAGATAAATATCATGGCGGCCATTGATACGACGCCTGTGTCGATTCCTGTCATGAGAAAGAAATTGTGAGGTTTATCAACCACAATGTATGGATTGCCCAGGTATCGTACCTTTCCGACAATGTCGTCCTGGGGAAACGTTAAGGCGTATGTGTCGGGTCCGCTTCCCAAAATCAGGCTCTGTTTTAAAAGCGGAATGGTACGCGACCACATATATCCGCGGCCGGAACCCCAGAGTTCCCTCCCCTCGAGCCCGAAAGCCGGTACAGGTTTGCTGAGATCTATCACCCGCAAACGGTTGGATAGGGGAAAAATATTATTATTTTCATCGTAGCCGAACATAAAGCGCATACTATTCATGCTAAACAGGAAAAAGCCTTCCACCGTTTCCAGAACAAAGTCGCCGAAGCCGCTGACCGAGTAATTGTAGGACACAGAATTGTTTTGCTCGACATGCTGAGATGATACCGGAAGTACAGGAGGATCGCCGCCGATTGAAACCTCTATGCTGCCCGGAATCCGCGTAAAAAAGACACTGCCTGCCTGGGTAACAATCTCGGCGGTATCACCGTCAACGCTTAAATCCTTGAAGAAATAGCCGCTATCGCCCGTGCCTGGGTTAAGGAGTTTGGTAAGCATTGAATGAAGCCGTTCGCGCATGGGACTGTAACCAAGGCCGGCGGCCGCCGCAAGTATCAGAACCGCCAAAACGCCGACTCGGACTCTCGCGCTGATCTTAAAGCCGCCTTTAAACGCCAGGCAGGCGGTAATAATCAGCAGAACAAACGCGGCAACCCCTAAGCCGGCCAGCCCGCCGGATGAATTGCAGCCGATCGCGGTAATCAGAGTCAATACGGCGCATACGCCAAACCATACCTGTATGACAGGATTGCGTTTATAATGGACAGCCCCCACAACGGTTACAGGGAGAATTAACGCGGTGTACGCCCCCACGCTGTTGGGGTTGTATAGCGTGCTGTAAGACAAGTGCTGCGCCGTAAACGGCGAGGTAAGCCTCAAATTGGTGTCAAAACTGATAACCAGCCGCCTGGCTATATCCGTCATGAAAAAATCCATATCAAAACACTGAAACGCGCCTATCAGGCTGATTATAAAACAGGAAAACAAGATACCGTAAATCAGGAACCGAAGTTGGTACTCGCCGCGGGTGAATATCAACGCCGAGGCGAATATTACAAAATAGCCCAACAGAATAAACGCGCTCTCATAGCGTTCGGACATCCCGTGACTGACCGTGTGTCCGTAAGCGGAGTTTAGGCTCGAGGCGATTACGGCGAGAATAAAAACGGCAAACGCTATAAAAAGCGGGTGAGTCAATAGCTTCCGCCAATTAAAAAGGAATTTCAGACGTTCTGAAAGTGTATAGGCAATCAGACACAACGTCAGAATGCCGGAGCCTATCAAAATAAAAATGCTTTTATAGTATGAAAACATATCCACCGTGGTTTCAGTCGTCGCGGAATACATGTTCTGATCGGGACCAACCGGAACCTCCGCGTATTTGACAATAAGAGGGATAACCGCGGCAATAAAAAAAAGGGTAATGCCGGCAGCCTTATCAACGGCCGTCATGTTTTCAAAACGCCTGGGTTCGGCATACTTATTATATGCCCTGTTTTTGGGATCTAATCTCATTCACGCGCCCCGCTTTCAGATTTTCCGCGTTTGGTACGGCATTTCATTCGTAGTATATCACATGGGTAATAATTCCGCAAATAATTGGAGATTTATACATTATTTAAAGCGTTTACCGCGCTCAGCCGCATAGCGCGCCTGGCGGGGAAATATCCGGAAACCAATCCGATAAGCGTGGCGAAAAAAGCCGCCGCCCAGCAGAGCCACGGAGTAATCAGCGAGATCGCGTTTCCGCCTTCCTCACCCAGATACGCGGTGAATATGCTGAAGAAAGAAAAATTGGAATTGTTGAGCAGATACGATATCAGCACGCTTAACAAAACCCCCAATACCCCTCCGGTAAATCCGATCAAAGTGGCTTCCAGCAGAAACAGCTTCCGTATATCCGACAGCGCCGCGCCGATGACCTTCATTACTCCGATTTCCCGCGTCCGCTCATAGATAGACATAATCATGGTGTTGGCTATGCCGATAGCCGCGACAAGCAGGGAAACGGCCCCGATAGCTCCCAGCAGCGCCTGCATTCCGGACGCCATGGATTGTAGGCTGTCTAGGCTTTCGGTCGGAAACTCGGCGTAAAAACCCATGCCCCTGATCTCTTGACTCACCGTGCGTACGCTTTCCACGTCCACGCATTTGACCTGCACAGTCTCATACCCCACAGACTGCCGACTGCTTCTCGCTGCGGAAACGCTTGAACCTCCGCTGTAATAGTCGTTTATGGCCTGCTCCCTTTTGCGCTGATCAGCCTGAAGTTTACGCACGGTATTAATATCCATAAATATTGAGTTATCCGCCTGGTATCCATATGAATTCAGCACACCCACACATTCGGCGCGAATGGGCTTAAACGGCTGCAAACCCGGAATGGATTCGGAGCCGCCGTAAACCAGGCTTGAATCAATTGAAACAGACATTGAGCCGTTAAAGAGATCAACCAGCCTCGGCTGATCCTCCTCGCCCATCCAGAACTGCTGCATACGTTCACTGTACCATGTATTCTGGCTTTCCTTGTAAAAATTCAATTCGGCGTTTATACCGAACACCATGCCGTACTTATCTCCCGCCTCCAGCAGCCGGCCTTCGGAAGTTTCATAGAAAACGTCCATAATTTGCGGATCAATACCGTAGACGGTAATACCGGGCAGCACATACCGCCCAGATTTAATGAAAAGGTACATCTGCTGAAACGCCGCCGCCGCGCGTACCCCGGGTATTCGGTTGAATTTCGCCACCGCGTTGTCGTCCAGCACAGGCGCCGGACGTGTTCTGCCCTGGTCGGAATCTTCGGTCATTGCCATGCCGCCGTAGTTGTATACGGTGATCATGGTTACATCACCCATATTCTCCAGTTCTTTATCAAATCGCGCGTTAACCGCCAGCCCCAGGGAGATCATGACCACGATGGAAGCGGTGCCGATCACGACCCCCAAAACAGTAAGGGATGTTCTAAGTTTACGTTTAAGCAGGCTGCGCACGCACATGCCGATTATGTCAAAATTACTCATCGGCTTCCCAGCTCCTCTGCCTTTTTCGCCGTTTTACAATCCTGACTATCACGAGGATAATGGCGAGAATCAGCGCGGCGCCCGCGGTCAGCCAAATCCAATAGCCGGCAAAAAACGATTTGACTCCGTCGATAAAGCCGACGGGCGGGGTCGGCTCAGGATACATTTCGGAATTTTCAAAATCTGATATGCCCGGATCCACGGAATAATCCTGCACCTGAATCTCAAAATCCTGACTCAGCTCCGTCACAACTTCCGCGGCGTCCTCCGCGCTGACAATCAGCTTGCCCTTAACCGCTCCCGCGGCGACGGGCGTCATCATGCCTTCATAATATGTGCTGGAACCGTTGGAGAGCGTACCGAGATACACTCCCGCGGCCGCGGTGTCCATGCCATCCGCTTCTACTCTGACGCGCAGGTTGCTGAGTGAAACGCGGCCGGAATTGATTATATTGCAGTAGACGGATAACGGCTCGCCCAAAAATCCGTCCGTGGGCAGCCCCAGATCGCTTATCTCAAGCCTGATCACCTGCTTGACAGTAATGCCGATCTGCTCCTCTTCCTCATACTCCAGGAGTTCGTCGTCCTGATAATAAAACTTCGCCGATATGGAGTACGAACGCGGCTGGGCGTCCGGAGCCGCCGTCATGGCGAGGGTTTTGCTGACAATCCCGCCGGGCGGGATATCGGAAATAAAAATGGTATTGCCGGAATCGAGCGGGGAAAACACGCTTCCCTCTTCGCCTGTGGATTCAGTGGCAGCGAGTACTATCTTCAGATTGCTGACCGTCTTAGTTTTATGCGTATTTTGGAAATCCATACTCAAGGTAAAGTTCTTTCCCGCGCTGACAATCGACGGATCTGTTTTATAACCGGCTATGATCATCTTAGGCTTGCTGATCTTTTTCGGGTCCGGCGTGGGTTCCGGTGTGGGCGACGGTACCGGCGTTTCGGTCGGTTCCGGAGGATTGTAAATGCTGACGCCCGCGTACTGCTCCGCCGTAATGGTTTCATTGACTATGGAAGATTCCGTTTCGGAATCGCCGTCTTCCACTGTGGATCCTGTTTCATAGGTGAGCGTAAAATGTATCATATGGGTCTGTGTCTTGGACGTGTCTTCATCCGCCGCGAAGTAAAACTCCATATCCGCGGTCCCGCCGGCGGGCATCCGGTTAATCAGCTTGATGTTCGCGGACATGGGCTTAATGGCTTCCCTTCCGTCCGCGACGACCTTTACGCGCCCGGCCGACGCGTCGCCGGTATTGGCCAGGCTTAATCGCACACCGAATGTCTGGCCGGGCTGATACACCTCAGACGGAGCCTGAAGCGAAATGATCTCCACGTTCGGCGTCCCCGCCTCTTCCTCGTCCCCTTTGGCAAGTACGCTGACATAATATGTATACGCTGTCGATTGTTCCTCGCCCGCGGGATTATTGTATTTGAGTGTAAATGTCAGCGGATATGATCCCGACGAGGCTTTTTTAGCGACCGTAAACGAATACGAGAGCGTTTCATCACTCAATCCGGGCACGGTGGATCGGAACACCCCGCTTGCCCCGCTCATATTGACGCCCGCCGGCTCTATGCCTCCTATATCCACGCGTACGCCGGACGCCTCCGACGGACTGGCGTTGGATAGGGTGAGATTCAGCGAAAATGAGTCGCCTGGCCTTATATTGTCATTTGAAACATTGAAATTCTTTAAAATCAACCCTGTGGCGTAATTCGGGTTCTCTATCTTTACCGCTACGCTGTCTGTCTGAGATAGATTAACCCCGTTCATATCTTTGTATGAATTGGTTATCTCTACATTATATGTTCCCGGTCTGGCGGCGTTATCCGTAACAAACCGCAGACTGACATAAATTTCGTTATTCTCGGTGACGACTGTGTTGGAATTGGAGTTGTTCAGGAATATGATGGTAAAGGGGCTGTCGTCCGACGGCTTTGCCTG
>JAISZF010000303.1 GCA_031269415.1 Clostridiales bacterium | reverse complement strand
TAATCCCGCGGGTCTTCTCTGTGAAATGGATATGTCAATCCTCTTCAATCAATTTTACAAAGTCAATCTTTCTCAATTATATCCGCAGAGGCGCGGAGACGCAAGCGTATTCATCTTGCGCCCCAAAGCCCCATCGTGTACAATAACGGTGGGGGTGTTGCGCGTGCAAACTAAACGTCTGCCGATTGGCTTTGACGACTACAGAAAAATAATTGACGGAAACTACTATTATGTGGATAAGACGCTGCTCATCCGCGAACTGAAAGACGCGGGCGGGGAAGTAAACCTTTTTTTACGGCCACGGCGGTTTGGCAAGACGCTGACCCTGAGTATGCTGAAATACTTCTACGAGGACGCAGGCCGCGAGGAAGAGAACGCCGCCCGACGCGCGTTGTTTAACGGCAAGAAAATCATGAGCGAGCCTGAGCCGTATCGCGAGGGCATGACCGCGTTCCCCGTTATCTCGCTGACGCTTAAATCGTCCAAACAAGGGACTTTTAAAGAGGCATATTCCGCCTTGAGGGACTGCATTGCGTCCGAATACAGACGCCATAAATCTGCTTATGAAAAGCTTTCTTGTGAAACGGATCTGACACAGTGGAAATGTATAATGGATCGCGAGGGCGGTCTTGATGATTATAACAGATCCCTGCTGTTTTTAAGCGAATATTTATACGAGGCTTATGGCAAACGCGTGGTAATCCTAATCGACGAATACGACGTGCCGCTGGAAAGCGCGTACTTTAATGGCTATTATCAGGAAATGGTCAGTTTCATCCGTTCGCTCTTCGAGTCCGCGCTGAAAACAAACCCGTACCTGGAGTTCGCCGTGATAACCGGCTGTCTTCGCGTCAGCCGCGAGAGCATTTTTACCGGGATGAACAATTTACTGATGATGTCTGTACTGGACAATTATTTTGGCGAACACTACGGGTTTACTCAGGAAGAATTGGACGAAATGCTTCGTTACTATGGCCGCGAATCGCGGCGTGAGGATTTGCGCCGCTGGTACAACGGCTATAGAATCGCCGGCAAAAATGTGTACAATCCATGGAGCGTTGTAAACAGCGTACGTGATATCCTGAAAGTCGAAGGCTCTGTACTGAGGCCATTTTGGGCAAACACCAGTTCTAATGATATAATTAAAACATTAATAGAAAAGTCGGGTCCTCGGGAACGGGCAGAGCTCGAAACGCTGCTTTCCGGCGGAACCCTTACAAAACCCATTCGCGAGGATATAACCTACGCCGATTTAACGCGCGCGGGCGATAACATGTGGAATTTCATGCTGTTCACAGGCTACCTGACCGCGTCGGCGGTTCGTCAGGACGGTCGTGATGTGATCGCGGAGCTTATGATACCCAACACGGAAGTGGAGACTATCTATGAGAATAAAATCCGCGATTGGTTTGAAGGGAATGTGCGCCAAAAGGATCTGACCGGCTTTTACAGCGCCGTCGTATCCGGAGACGCGCCGGCGGCGGAAGAACGCCTGCGGGAGATACTGCGGGAGACCATCAGCTATTATGATTACGCGGAGAATTACTATCACGGCATTCTAATCGGGGTATTTTCCGGTATGCAAACGCATATAGCCCGATCGAACCGCGAATCGGGGCTGGGAAGGCCGGATATTGTGCTTACGCCTTTCAGCGTCCGGGATACAATTGTGATAATTGAGATTAAGATCTGCTCGAAAGCGGCGGATCTGGAGAAAGAAGCCCAAACGGCGCTTACACAGATAGAAGATCGTGATTATGAAGCGGAGTACCGTGCGGAGGGATTTAAGTCGTTCGCTCGGTACGGTATCGCGTTTTACAAAAAGGACGCGGTTGTGATGACAGCGTGACATCCGCCCGATCCGGGCCGCCTGCTGCTGGGCATAGACGCTTCACAGGAAGCGGTCGATCTCTTCAACCGACAGTTCGGACTGGATCAGCCCTTTCTGACGCGGTTTTGGAATTATCTCATTAATATTGTAACAAAATTAGATTTCGGTATTTTGGACGTGTGCCAACCACATTAAATATAAAAGGCTCCCGAATTCGGGAGCCTTTTATCAATGAATATAGATACCGTAATCGAGAATAACCTCGCCATTTTCATCTTTTTCGGTAAACCTCGGGCAATTGTACCGTTCAAAGAACCAATGCCATACCTTGCCGGCTCCCTTGAAATCTTCGCGGAAACTGACAAAGCCGTTCTCGCGCAGCTTGCCGACGCACATATTATGAACGGTTTCACCGAATATCTCGCCGTTGTCCTCCTGGCCTTTAACCCAGCACACGCCGACTATGCTCTCCGGCACGTCCGCGTATTGGAAACCCTCCGGCGCGGGCGTGCCCGCTTCGGCAAATACGCCGATCCAATATTCAAAGTCGTCCATGGTTTCCGAACAGCCCATCAGGCCGATGTATCCGTTTTCCACACCTTCCGGCGCGGGCAGTTCCTCCAGAGTTTCAAACCAGCCCCGAATGAACCATTCTTCCCACAGGTGGCTGTAACTGCCGACCGCGTTTCTGTCACTATTCGTGTAACGCTTACCGATCAACCGCAGCGACGGCAGCCGTTCGGCGTAGACTTTTGTAATCTTGACCATTCTTGTCCCTCGTATCCTTCGTTTATTCTATTCAGAGCGAGTAACCGGAACCGCGAACTGAGCGATTAATTCCCTGTAGCAATGCTCGCATAAATCGAAACTATGTGTTTCACCGTCCCATTCGGTGCCGTAAGCCCATGTTTTTTCAACGCTTATGAACGTGTCCCAATATCCGTAGGGCTCTTTTTTTATGGGCTTACCGCATTTATTGCATGTAACGGATTCAACCTCTTGTGTTTCGGTTTGGACGGTGTTGTAAATCCTCAACATAACCCCTCCTGTGAGGCGGATCGCTCCGTCTGTGATCACGGCTTTGAACTCATCTGTATTATACAGAAAAAAAGCCAAGGTGTACAGAGAGGATTATTGCCAACCCGGCAGAGTGGAACCCCTTCGAGAGAAGGGGGGCGTTACTCCACGCCGCTGAACACCTCTTCCAAATCTATGACCAAATCCTCAAAAAGGCTTGTCTTGAAACCTGGTACTATTGAATTACGATCGTCGTTAGGTAAATCATCCAGTTCGTCAACGGGGACGTAATGGTAAATATTGTCCATGTCAAGGGAATTGCCGTTCAAATAGTAAACAGATATGGATTTTGAGAGGGGATTGACTATCCAGTATTCTTTAACGCCATGCTTGCCGTAAATCTCTTTTTTTTCCGTGAGGTCTTTCTTCGCTGTCGCCGGCGACAATATCTCCACAACTAAATCCGGCGCGCCGTAAATGCCGCGGCTTTTTCTTTTGCTTCTGTCGCATAGGATTACCACATCAGGAATAAAGTTGTTCTCGTCGTCCAGGAAAACATCAGGTTCTAAATAAGACGCGCATGTCCTGCCCTTTAAAAAATTATAAAATATCGCGCTTATATGTGTAGCAATCGCTACATGATTCATTACCGGCCTGGACATCATAAATATTTTGCCGTTGATCAATTCATAATCCCGCGGAATTTGTAACGCTGATTCGCTCATATAAAGCCCTCCTTATCGGAAAATTATATTCGAATTATTAGATGAAGTCAATTGCCAAACAGATCAGGAAATTATATAATGTAGAAACAATGCTGGAAGCGAGTCCCATTGGGGGTATAAAATGTTCACACACCTGCACGTTCATTCGGAATACAGCCTACTCGACGGTTCCGCCAAGATACCGGAATTGGTGGCGGCGGCCAAAGATCTGAGTTTTGACAGCCTGGCCGTTACCGACCACGGCGTTATGTACGGGGTTATTGATTTTTACAAGGAATGCAAAGCCAACGGCATTAAGCCTATTCTGGGCTGCGAAGTCTATGTGGCTTCCGGCTCCCGATTTAACAGGGAAAACACGAAGGATAATTTTTATTACCATCTGGTGCTGCTGGCCGAGAATGAAACCGGCCTTAAAAACCTGATGAAGCTGTCTTCGATGGGGTTCGCCGAGGGGTTTTACTATAAGCCGCGCGTGGATCTGGAGTCGTTGAACACATACAAGGACGGTCTTATAGCCCTGTCCGCGTGCATGTCCGGCCCTGTGGCAAAGACTTTTTTGCGTGAAGGATACGAACGGGCGCTGGCTGTCGCGCTGAAGTATGACAAGCTGTACGGCAGGGGAAACTTCTTTCTGGAGCTTCAGGATCACGGGCTGAAGAATCAAAAGATGATTAATCAGGCGCTTACACAGATTAGCGCTGAAACAGGCATACCGCTGGTCTGCACCAATGACAGCCATTATATCAGGCCGGAGGACGCCGAAGCGCATGAGATCCTGCTGTGTATCCAAACGGGCAAAACTATAAACGATGCCGATCGCATGATATACGAGGGCGGACAGTTCTATCTGAAATCGGCGGAGGAAATGAGCAAGCTGTTCGCCCACGCGCCGCAAGCCATTGAAAATACCGTAAGGATTGCCGATCGCTGTAATGTCGAGATCCGTTTCAACGAATATAAGCTGCCCAAGTTTCAGTTGAAGCCGGGGAGCGACGCCCGCGAATACCTGCGCGGCTTATGTTTGGAAGGCCTTAACCGGCGCTACGGTCGGCCGGAGCCGGAACATTTCGAGCGTCTGGAATATGAACTCTCGGTTATCAACGGCATGGGCTTCGCGGATTATTTCCTTATAACCTGGGATTTTATACGATACGCCAGGGAACGCGGCATAATGGTCGGCCCGGGCAGGGGTTCCGCCGCCGGCAGTATCGCGGCGTATTGCCTTAATATCACCAATATAGACCCGTTGAAATATGATCTGCTGTTTGAAAGGTTCCTTAATCCCGAACGCGTATCCATGCCGGATATTGACATAGATTTTTGTTATGAACGCAGACAGGAAGTTATCGATTATGTTATAGATAAGTATGGCGCGGATCATGTTACGCAGATTATCACGTTCGGCACGATGGGCGCGAAAGCGGTTATCCGCGACGTGGGCAGGGCTTTGGCTATGTCGTACGCGGATGTGGATCGTGTTGCCAAGATGATCCCCTTCGAGCTGAATATGACTATCAGCCGCGCTTTGGAGCTGAATCCGGAGCTGAAGAAAGCCGCCGCGGATGAAGATGATACACAAAAATTGATAGACATGTCTTTGCGATTGGAAGGACTGCCGCGCCATTCCTCCACACACGCGGCGGGCGTCGTGATCTGTGACAAACCCGTGGTGGAATATGTGCCGCTCTCTTCAAACGACGGCGTCATTACCACCCAGTTCCCCATGACTACCATAGAGGAATTGGGCCTGCTGAAAATGGACTTTTTGGGCCTGCGCACGCTTACGGTCATACAGAACGCCGTCCGCGAGGTCAAACGCGGAAAGGGTATTGACATAGATATCGATCATATAGATTTCGCCGATCCGGCGGTGTACGAACTTATCTCGCAGGCTAAAACCGAGGGCGTGTTCCAGTTGGAAAGCAGCGGCATGAAATCGTTCATGCGCGAGCTTCAGCCGGAGCGTCTGGAAGATATTATAGCGGGCATATCGCTCTACCGGCCGGGACCTATGGACTTTATACCGAAATACGTTAAGGGGAAGAATAACCGGGATACGGTCACTTATACGCATCCAGCCCTGGAGCCCATTCTCAAGGATACCTACGGCTGTATTGTGTATCAGGAACAGGTTATGCGCATTGTGCGCGATCTGGCGGGTTACAGCCTGGCGCGCAGCGATCTGGTGCGCCGCGCCATGTCCAAGAAAAAGGCCAAGGTAATGGAACAGGAGCGCGCGAACTTTGTATCAGGCTGCGCAGAAAGGGATATACCCGCGCATACCGCCGAACGCATCTTTGACGAGATGACGGACTTCGCGCGGTACGCCTTTAACAAATCGCACGCGGCGGCCTACGCGGTGGTGGGGTATCAGACCGCATGGCTTAAGATATACTATCCGGTGGAATTTATGGCCGCCATTATGACATCTGTGATCGATTTTACTTCCAAGGTCGCGGAATATATAGACGAATGCAAGAAGATGGGCATAAGGATTCTCCCGCCGGACGTGAATGAGAGTTTCACGGGCTTTTCAGTGTCGGGCGGAGATATCCGTTTCGGGCTGCTGGCTATTAAGAACGTGGGCAGGTCAGTTATAGACTCCATTACCGCGGAGCGCGCCAAAAACGGCAGGTTTACCAGCATGACAGAGTTTATAAACCGATTGGACGGTAAAGAACTCAACAAACGCTGCATGGAGAGTTTCATAAAAGCGGGCGCGTTTGACTCAATGGGCGGGAAGCGTGCGCAGTATATGCAGGCATATAAGAACGTACTGTCCGGCGTGGCGCAAAGCAAGAAGCGCAATATAGAGGGGCAGTTGAACCTGTTTGAGATGGACGGCGTGTCCGACAGCATTTACAGTGACGCTCTGCCGAAACTGAAAGAGTTTTCCGACAGGGAACTGCTGGCGAATGAAAAAGAGGTTTTGGGGATCTATGTAAGCGGTCATCCGCTGTCGGAATATCAGGCGGTTCTGAGCAATTACGCCAATACGACCAGCGTGGATTTTTTGAGCGCGAACGACAGTCCCATACAAGACGGCGCGTATGTGTGCTACGGCGGTATGATAACGGGCAAAACTGTTAAGTATACTAAGAACGCGGGCAAGGCGATGGCTTTTATTACAGTGGAGGATATGTACGGTTCGGTTGAGGTGATAGTATTCTCGCAGTTGTACGAGAGTCTGTCATCCAAATTAAAGGAGGAGCGCGTCGTTGTGGTCACCGGCCGCGCCAGCGCGCGAGAGGACGAGGACGGCAAGATTTTGGCGAATGAAGTGCGATTCTTCGAAGACCTTGCGGCCGCCCCGGGGCAGACGCTGTGGCTTAAGATTGTGAACGCGGATATGAACCGGTTGACCGGTATATTGTCGGAGCATAAAGGGCAGTCGCCCGTTGTGATCTATGATGAGCCTAAACGGAAACGACTGCACTTGAAAGAGGATCTCTGGGTCGATCTCAAGGCGCCGCTGATGAATGAGCTGAAGGATTATCTCGGTAAAGACTCGGTTAAAGTTAAAGTGAAGTAATACGCCCAAATCGGAGGGGATGATACAGGCGATGGATTATGATCAATTTGAGGAAATTACAAATTTGGCGGCGAATGACGACAAATATTTTGAATTAATAGACGGTCATATATATATGATTTCCACGTCATCTACGAGTCACGCGCAGATAGTTGGATATATCCATGGTCAATTATTCAACTATTTGAGGGGAAAACACTTCAAGCCGTACATGAACGTCAGCGTGCGCCTATGGAATAAGAACAGTGACAAAAACAGCCTGATACCTGATTTATTTATCAGCCGCAATCCTGAACAAATCAAAGAAGACTGCTGTTCCGACGCGCCTGATTTTGTACTGGAAGTTATAAGCCCTTCCACAGTCGGCAAAGATTATTTAATAAAAAAGTTCAAGTACATGCAATATGGCGTCCGTGAATACTGGATTGTGGATCGGGAAGCGGGAAGGATCACGGTTATAGCGCCGCTTTCCGATCCCAAAAACGGGGTGTCCGAAGAATATTACACCTTTGACGACACCGTTAAATTTAACATCTTTGACGACCTGCATATAAACTTTAAAGAATTGTCTGAGTATATTTCCGGCTTTGAGCCGGATTAACAAAGGAGGATTTATATGTCTGCCAATGCTAAACCCAAAAAGATCGGCCTGCTGACAAGCGGGGGCGACGCGCCGGGTATGAACGCCGCAATCCGCGCGGTCGTGCGCACGGCTCTGAATTACGGCATGAAGGTAACGGGAATCATGCGCGGTTATGACGGGCTGCTTTCCGGCGACATTATCGAGATGCACGCTCATTCCGTTTCGGACATTATCCACAGGGGCGGGACAATCCTGCGCACTGCCCGCTGTCCCGAAATGATGACCGAGGCCGGTCTGGAGAAAGGCGCGGGCATTTGCAAGGTATTAAGCCTGGACACATTGGTGGTAATCGGCGGGGACGGTTCGTTCCACGGCGCGTTAGAACTCTCCAAACGCGGCGTGAACGTTGTGGGCATTCCCGGCACGATTGATTTGGATCTGAGCTGTACGGATTATACCATCGGGTTTGACACCGCGATCAACACCGCCATGGACGCCATTAACAAGATACGCGACACGTCCGGCTCACACGAGCGTTGCAGCGTGGTGGAGGTTATGGGCAGGCACGCCGGGTATATCGCGCTTTGGAGCAGTTTGACCGGCGGCGCCGAGGAGGTTCTGATTCCTGAGAACGGCGAGGAGCGTAACAGCAAAGAACGGGTAATTGAGCAGATTATCGAAAATCGCGCCCTGGGAAAGAGGCACAATCTGATCGTCGTAGCCGAGGGCGTAGGCGGTTCTGTATCCCTGGCGAAGGAGATCGAAAAGATGACCGGCATAGAGAGCCGCGCCACCATATTGGGACATTTGCAGCGCGGCGGATCGCCTACCGCGGTAGACCGCATGCACGCGGCGTATATGGGGTATAAGGCGGTCGAGTGCATTCAAAACGGCGAGGTCAACAGGGTCGTTGTTTTCAAAAACGGACGGCACGAGTCAATGGATATTGCGGAAGCGTTGAATTACAATCGCCCGTACGACGATACCATGTACAATATTGTCAAGATGCTGGCGCGCTAGAGGAGGGCATTATGCGAAAGACTAAGATACTGGCGACACTGGGGCCCGCCACAAATGATGTTGAGCTGATAAAGAATCTGATACGCGCCGGGATGAACGCGTCCCGATTTAATTTCTCCCATGGCACTCACGAAACGCATCTGGAGATGATCAATAAGCTGAAAGAAGCCAGAGAAGCCCTGAATATGCCCATACCGATGATTCTGGACACAAAAGGCCCGGAGATCCGTATCAAGACATTCTCCGAGGATAAGATATACCTGGATCAAGGTGAACCGTTCACCCTGACCACACAGGATATTGTCGGCGATAAGACGCGCGTGTCTGTCACATACGGGGAACTCCCAAGGGATTTAAACGTGGGCAGCCGCGTGCTGATCGACGACGGTCTTATTGAGCTGAAGGTCATTTCCATACAGGATACGGAGATTAACTGCGTGGTCGTGAACAGCGGTTTTCTTAGCTCGCGCAAGGGCGTTAACGTGCCGGACGTATATGTCAATCTTCCGTCGCTGACCGAGCGCGATATAGACGATATAAAATTTGGCATTGAAAATGGTTTTGATTATATCGCCGCTTCCTTCGTAAGAAGCGCGAACGACGTGCTGAAGGTGCGGGAGGTATTGGAAGAAAACGGCGGCGAGTCTATTCAGATTATAGCGAAGATAGAAAGCCGCGACGGTGTGAACAACCTGGACACCATATTGGAAGTGGCAGACGGTATTATGGTAGCGCGCGGTGACTTGGGCGTGGAGATACCTCCGGAGGAAGTGCCTCTGGTTCAAAAGGAACTGATCCATAAATCCAATCTGCTGGGTAAATTGGTTGTTACCGCCACACAGATGCTTGAATCCATGGTTCATAACCCCAGACCCACCCGCGCGGAAGCTAACGACGTGGCGAACGCTATATTCGACGGATCGGACGTGATCATGCTCTCCGGCGAAACGGCCAACGGCGCGTATCCTGTGGAGGCTGTGACCATGATGGCGCGTATCGCCACCAAGGCCGAGGAATCAATTGATTATTTCAACGATCTATCATCTCACCGCGGGGTGTTCAAAAGCAATATCACCAACGCCATAAGCTACGCGACCTGCACGACAGCCGCTGATTTAACCGCCGCCGCAATCGTATGTGTAACGGATTCCGGTTTTACCGCCAGAATGGTTTCGCGGTTCCGGCCCACATGCCCTATATTGGCGGTTACCAGCGACGAACGGGTATACAGGCAGTTGAACCTGACATGGGGCTGTACGCCGGTGGTCGCCGATAACATCAGCGGCAACGACGAGGTGTTTGACATAGCCGAGGAAAAGGCGATGGAAACCGGGCTGGCTAAGAACGGGGATCCCATTATCGCCGTGGCCGGGGTTCCGGTCGGCGTGGCGGGCACAACCAATACGCTGAAGGTGCGGATTGTGGGAGACGTGCTCATAAATGGTCAAAGCCATGGCGGTAAGGTTGTTTCGGGCAATTCGCGCGTTATTAAGGTTATTGAGGAGGCCGAGCGTTTCTTTAAGCGCGGAGACATTCTGGTCACAACCAAAACCACCGATGAAATGATGCCCTATCTGCGGAAAGCCGGCGCGATTGTCGTCGGCTCGTGGGAGAATATAGACAACTCGCACGCGGAAACCGTCGCCAAAGCCCTGGATATCCCTCTGCTGGTGGCTAAACAGAAGGTTGTGGACTTAATTCCGGACGGGATCGCTATCACGGTTGACAGTAAAAACGGATTTGTCTATAATGGGTACAAATCTGTGTGAGGTGATACTATGGATAAATGGGTTTGCGGCGTATGCGGCTATGTATACGACCCGGAAGCCGGCGATCCGGACAGCGGCATAGCGCCCGGAACAGCGTTTGAGGATCTGCCCGACGATTGGGTTTGCCCGATGTGCGGCGTCGGCAAAGCGGAGTTTGAGAAAGAGGCCCTTTGAGAAAGCAGTCGCTTCGGCGGCTGCTTTCTCATAACCTTGGAGGACGATATGCAATATAGGGTAAATCCCAAAAACGGCGACAACCTGTCCGTACTGGGTTACGGATGTATGCGCCTGCCTCGTAACGAGGGAGACGCGGCGCGTCTGCTCCGGCACGCTATAGACAGCGGCGTGAATTATCTGGACACCGCCTATATCTATATGGGTAACGAGGCGGTGGTCGGGAGGGCGCTGGAAGGCGGATACCGCGAGCGCGTTAAGCTCGCGACCAAGCTGCCGCCGTATTTTGTACGGAAATATGAGGATTTCGACAGAATATTTAACACTCAGCTTAAGAACTTAAAGACGGATTACATAGATTATTATCTGATACACATGCTGCCGGACGCGCATGTATGGGAACGGCTCAAGGATACCGGCTTTACGCGCTGGTTTGAGGAAAAGCGAGCCGGCGGTAGGATACTTAATCTGGGGTTTTCGTATCACGGCGGCAAGGAGTCTTTTATAGAACTCTTGGACGCGAATGACTGGGATTTCTGCATGATCCAGTATAATTTCTATGACGAGAATAATCAGGCGGGCAGAAGCGGATTGGAGTACGCCGCGCAAAAAGGCTTGCCCGTGATGGTCATGGAACCGCTGCGCGGCGGCAAACTGGTGAACGCGCTGCCCAAACAGGTCTATCAGATGTGGAATAACGCCGCTATAAAGCGTTCGCCCGCTGAATGGGCGCTGCGATGGGTATGGAACCAGCCGGAGGTCACGCTGCTGCTGTCCGGCATGAACACTATGGATATGTTGGACGAGAACCTGCGCATCGCGAACGAGGCGGAGCCGGAGTCATTCACGGAGGGTGATTTCGCGCTGTTTGACAAGGCGCGAGCCTTAATCGCCGCGTCCACAAAGGTACCCTGCACCGCCTGCGGCTACTGTATGCCGTGCCCGCATGGCGTGGATATCCCAACGTGTTTTTACGCGCTGAATCAACTGCCCATAGAAGGCAGAATACGTTCCTGGACTAATTATCTGACGTTTACCAGCATGACCGCCGAAACCACATCAGCCTCACGCTGCGTGAAGTGCGGCGCGTGCGAGGCGCACTGCCCGCAGGGCATTGCCATACGCGATAATCTGGATGCTGTAAAACGGGAGTTTGAAGGGCCGCTCTATAAGCCGGTGAGGTTTATCATAAAGAAGTTCATGAAGTTTTGACATCTCGACGACCATATAAAGAAAGGGTGATACGGGATGGGCCGTGATCCTGAGCTAACCCACAAAATTATGTCCACCATTAAATCAAAAAATACCCGGCCTGAAATGGCTTTACGACGAGCGTTATGGAATAAGGGCCTGCGGTTCAGGGTTAATTACAGCCAACTGCCGGGTAAGCCTGATGTTGTGTTTACAAAAGCGAAGGTCGCGGTCTTTTGCGACGGTGATTAATTCGACGTAATGTCCGAAGAGACGAGGAAGTAAACATAATTTTGGCGGAGATGGGATGGACAGTCGTTCGGATTTGGGAAAGCGATATAAATAAAAATATTGATGAGTGTTTAGCGCGCGTTATTGATGCTCTTAACGCGCGCTAAAGCTCCATTGCTATAATTGTCGGAAAGTAAAATCTATGGATTACCTCAATCATTTAATACCTTCGCTGTATTGACTGAGCCGCCCCCATATCCTCTCCGCGTCCGCTCCGGCGGCGACCGTCGGCTGAAAATTGTTGCGGTTCCTTTCCGATGATATCAGCACGGGGATTGTGTTTTTGTCATTGTCGGGCAAAAGCCGGCCTCCGTTAAACGTAAATGTCTGTTGGAAAATAAACGCGTCCTTGTCAGGAGGGTTGCTGTTCCCGCCAAAGCAAAAATTACCCAGACTGTAAACTATGTTTTTCCCCCTGTATTCCTCAATGCCCTGTATGACATGAGGATGGGAACCAAGCACCAGATCACAGCCCTCGTCGATAGAAAAGCGTCCTATAGCCTTTTGAGCGGGGTTGGGGTAGTTATCGAGTTCAATTCCCCAATGATAATACGCTATGATAAGCCCGGCTCCTGACGCTTTCAGCTCTTTTATGGACTCGCTTATGAGATTCTTATTATTTTGAGACGAGTTCCAAATAGGAAATCCAAACATTCCTATCTTTATGCCGTTCACTTCTTTGATTGTCCTGTATTCGTTGCCGAAGTAGGCGACGCCCTCATCCGTAAGGCTATTAACCGTGTCGGAATAACCCGCCTGTAAATAATCGTAGGTATGGTTGTTAGCCAATGTGACAGCGTCTACGCCTGACGACGATAATATTCGGGCAAATTCCGGAGGTCCGCGAAACACAAACGCCTTTTGGGCATGCGCCATCTCGTTGGTCAGCGGTCCCTCAAGATTAACAATGGCGAGGTCGCTTTCCTCAAAAATATCTTTAACGCCTCTCAAAAAATATGTAACGTCACGTCCTTGCCGTTCGTATGTGTCCATGAAGTTTCTATTATACCGGTAGTCATAGCCCAGCGTACAGTCCCCCGCTGCGGACAGGGTTATTGTGACCGTTCCCAAATGGATCCATTTCAGTCCAATCCATGTGTCTATCAGGAGCCAGTCACCGTCCTGTTCCGCTACGCTGACCACTTGCGGGTCAATAAACTGACTGGAGCTTTCGCCGCCTTTCTCGTCAAAAAGGTGCGTTCGCGCGTCTATGTACCGCCGGTTGCCGTTAAGGTAACCCCAGTATTCACCGACGCTTGTGTCTATCAAAGCCCAGCCGGTTTCATTCTCCTCAATTACGTTGACCGTTTGAGGCTGAAATTCGCCCATTTTCTCCGCCATAAAATCAGGCTCGGCGTATACGGCGAAATTCCACGGTATGTCACGCCGGGTATATACCGTCCCCGCTTTCGCGTTTACAGTGAATAGAATCACGCTCAACAGCACCGAAAGCGGCAAAATAATTATTCTTATCATATATCTCCCCCCGGAATCCAGATCCGCCCTGCGTTCCGTCTCGTCCATATTATCATATAGGGCGCTGGACTTGTCAATATAAATGTACTGGCCGAGATATGCCCAATATTGCTTATTGTCTGCGGTGCGTTAATCTCTTATAATAGTAATGACTATCTAGTATTCACGTATCTTTTCCAGAAGAGCAGAAATGAGGTTTGCGATGAGTGAAGTATTACCGTTATGAAAAACATAGGAAAACATAGGAACCCTATATTCTTCTTTAAAGTTCAACCTGATTAAGCAATATACTTAACCATGTCTACCACTTTCGGCTGTAACGACCAGCCACTAT
>JAISZF010000096.1 GCA_031269415.1 Clostridiales bacterium | reverse complement strand
GTCAGAGATGAGAGAACGCTTGAGCGTGAGCTTCGCTCCCTTCGGAAAATCAGCGACCATTATTCGAAATTCCTCCTCACGCTTGACGAAGACCCGGACAGCGACTACGATGGCATTCGCCGCACTAACGCGCTCAGGTGGCTGTGCGGGGAATAGCGAAACAATAAACACTAATTGCCCTTGCCGAGTTCTCCAACCCTGTCCGCTCCTCGTTCAGTTGCCTGCCATCTGTCACTCCGCGAAGGCTTTTCTCATATGTTAAAAGGAACCCCCCATCTCTATTCTCAATTAATAAAGGAGCGTTTCCCATGCGCGAGATCTCATTAACGAAAATACCCATCGGAGAAAGAGCCATAGTTAGGGAACTGCTGACAATCGGAAGCACCCGCAGACGCCTTCAGGACATCGGGCTGATTGTAGGCACCGAGGTAGAGTGCCTGTATAAAAGCCCGCCCGGAGATCCGACCGCGTATTTGATCAGAGGCGCGGTAATCGCGCTGCGCATTGAGGACGCGGAACAAATAATGGTAGAAAGCTGTGAGGCACATGCCGTTTAATGAATACCTGGTCATGCTCGCGGGAAACCCCAATGTCGGTAAAAGCACCATATTTAACAATTTAACCGGCCTTAAACAGCATACGGGCAATTGGGCGGGCAAAACCGTAGCCGTTGCGCAAGGTTCTTATGTATTTAACGATATCAAGTATATAATTACGGATGTTCCGGGTTCCTATTCGCTGACCGCGCGTTCCGCTGAAGAGGAAACCGCCCGCGATTTCATCTGCTTTGGCGGCGCGAGGGCTGTATTAGTCGTCAGCGACGCCACCTGTTTGGAGCGCAATCTAAACCTCACCCTCCAAATCATGGAGATAACGCCCAATGTGATACTAGTGGTAAATCTAATGGATGAAGCCGAAAAAAAAAGCATCAGACTGGATTTGGAAAATCTCAGCGATCTGCTGGGCATTCCCGTCGTGGCGTCGAAGGCTTCGGCGGATGTCGGCACAGGCGACATAATGGAAGCCGTTGAAAAGATCTGCGTGGAAGGCAACCATAGAAAGACTTTTACTGTCAGGTATCCTGAAAGCCTCGAACATGCTGTTACACGCGTCGAAACACGCTTATATGAGCTGCATAAGGGTGAATTGCCATGGAACAGGCGCTGGGCCGCGCTTAAACTGCTCGTCTGCGAAACACGGATATCATCGCGAATTATCAATTACTTATCCGAACGCTTCGATACGGCCGATCTGACAGCCACAGCGGAAGCCTGCCGCCGGAATCTGCCCAAAAACACCCTGGAAGACGGCGTGGTGGTTTCCCTGGTCAAAGCCGCCGAAGAGATTTGCGTATCTGTTGTGTCGTCCCGTAAATCCGATGTAATTACGCAAGAAAGGCGGATCGACAGGATCTTAACGGGAAAATGGACGGGCGCGCCGATTATGCTGATACTGCTGGCATTTGTTCTTTGGCTGACTATTTCAGGAGCGAATTATCCTTCGCGGTTGCTGGGAGATCTGCTGCTTGAACTGGAAACCCCGCTTAACGCGGTTTTCGTCTGGTTGCCGGAGCGGGTCAGGGTTTTGCTGATAGACGGCGGGTACAGGGTCATGGCTTGGGTGGTGTCTGTAATGCTGCCGCCGATGGCCATATTCTTCCCATTGTTTACACTATTGGAGGATTTGGGCTATCTGCCGCGCGTGGCGTTTAACCTGGATCACTACTTTAAGAAATGCGCGGCATGCGGCAAGCAGGCGTTGACCGTGTGCATGGGCTTCGGCTGCAACGCCGCCGCCGTAACCGGATGCCGTATTATAGACAGCCCTCGCGAACGGCTGATAGCGATCATTACAAATAGTTTTGTGCCGTGCAACGGACGTTTCCCGACAATTATCGCCATCATCGCTATGTTTTTTACTTCTTCATCCCTGACGGGATCTATTTTGGGTGTTATTTTAATGACAGGCCTCATCATGTTTTCAATCACTTTGTCTTTCGCGGCGTCAAGGCTGCTTTCATCCACTATACTAAAGGGGTATCCCTCATCGTTCACATTAGAACTGCCCCCGTTTCGGAAACCGCGTATAGGGCAAGTCATTGTCAGATCCATTTTAGACCGCACTCTGTATGTACTGGGCAGGGCGGTTGTGGTTGCCATACCGGCCGGAATAATCATCTCTGTGTTGGCAAACATAACAATCAGCGGGCAAAGTCTGCTGAGCGTGTGTTCAAACGCTCTTGATCCCTTCGCCCGCCTGATTGGTCTTGACGGCGTAATACTTCTGTCGTTCATTCTGGGATCGCCGGCTAACGAAATCGTTGTTCCGATAATGACTATGGCATACCTGGCGGAAAGCCGTATAATGGAGGTCGAGAGCATTTTTCATCTGAGGGATTTGTTCGTCAGCCACGGATGGACATGGGTTACCGCGCTTTGCGTAATGGTATTTTCGCTCATGCATTGGCCTTGCTCCACCACCTGCCTGACAATCAGCAAAGAAACCGGCGGCAATAAATGGATGCTGGCTGCCTTTATCATTCCCACCGTATTCGGAACGCTCTCATGCTTTCTGATCGCCAGCACGGTAAGGCTCTTTAGCTTAATATAATTTACAGAGGAGGATATTTATGGAGATCGAAAGAAAATTTTTGCTTCATTCACTCCCAGACGATATTGATCGCTATGAATCAGTGGAAATTGATCAGGCTTATATTTCGGTGGATCCGACAATTCGTCTGCGCAGACGAAATAATGATTATTTCCTTACGATGAAGCAAAATGGCTTATTAGCGCGGGAAGAAGCGGAATTTATGATTACGAAAGAGCAGTATGAGCGTTTATGGGCAAAAATTGAAACAAATGTGATTCGAAAAACTCGCGTCCTCATACCCCTGCAAGACGGATTGACCGCGGAAGCGGATATTTATCATGGTGTTTTACAGGGGTTTATGACAATTGAAGTAGAATTTGACAGTATTGAACAAGCAGTTTCTTTCATCCCCCCTGATTGGTTCGATAGAGAAGTAACAGATGATCCGAGATACAGTAATAGTTCTTTAGCGATTAATAAGTTATTTTACGGAAATAACGGTTAAGGGTGTTTTTTTATACTTCTGTAACCTTTATGTCATTTTAGCGTAATAGCCGTCGGTTAGTTTATGATGACAGCAATGATATACTCTCTTTTTTTGAGTTATATTGTTTGAATTGTCGAGTTCCAGCGACATTGAGGTAGAATTGTCTGTCTTTGCGTCTTGCTTTATCAAGAGTTCTGGTCTATAATGTATTTATTGGTAAAAAAATCCACAATGAGCAAACTGCAAAAAGAATTATCTACTCACATGGCATGCGGTATTCTTGCTCGACATATAGGAGGAAATCAAATGAGCGAAGAGAAGATCAAGGTTTTGCTGGCTGACGACAACAAAGAGTTCATCGACGCCGTTACCAGTTATCTGTCTCTGCAGAACGACATGGAGATTGTAGGCGTAGCCTATGATGGAATGGAGGCTTATACTAAGATCCTGACCACCAAACCCGACGTGGCAATCTTGGATGGAATCATGCCCAACCTAGACGGGTTGGGTATACTGGAAAAGCTGAATAAGGCAAAGAATCCGAATGAAGCGCCGATTTGCATTATGCTTTCAGCGGTCAATCAGGAGAAGATCACGCAAAAGGCTATTGATTTGGGTGCGGAGTACTATATAGTAAAACCGTTCGATCTAGCATGCCTTTCCGCCCGCATACGGCAAATGAAGGAATTGCTGGTACTGAAGACGAGTACGCAAAGCGTTGCCGCCAAGAACGCGAAAAACTACAACGTAAACCTAGAATCACGCGTTACCAATGTCCTGCACGAAATCGGCGTCCCTGCCCATATCAGAGGGTATCACTATATGCGCGAGGCCATTATGATGGCGGTTAACGACATAGACGTACTCAACTACATAACTAAAGAACTCTATCCATCCATAGCCAAAAAATGCAATACCACGCCCAGCCGCGTGGAACGCGCGATCAGGCACGCCATAGAAGTCGCTTGGAGCCGCGGCAAGGTCGATGTGATTGACAGTATGTTCGGGTACACAATTAACAATCATAAAGGTAAACCCACCAACAGCGAATTCATCGCTTTAATAGCCGACAGGCTGCGTCTGGAATTGAAAGCGAGCTAACCCACGAATCAAAGGCCCCCGATTAATCGAGGGCCTTTACGCCGCGCTTTACGCCTGCCTTATCAGCGCGGGAATTACGTAAGTAATTATGGACATGATAGCGCCCGCGATCAGAACGCCGACGCAAATCGTCGGTCCGGACTTTTTCGGAGCCAGCCCCAACACGGAGGCAATCAGCGCGCCGGTCCAGGCGCCGGTACCGGGCAGAGGAACAGCGACAAATAACATCAGGCCCAAATATAACTGCGCCGGGTATTTCTCCGACATTATTGCCCCTCGCTTAGCGCCCTTAGCCTCGACCCAGCGAGCGAAGCCCGACAGCGGCCCTACCCCTTTCATCCATTTGAGAACGCCTTCTATGAACATGATAACAAAATAAATAGGCAGCATATTCCCCGCGAGAGAGATTAGTATCGCCCTATGCCAGGGTACGCCAAACAGAGCCGCCGCGATCATGCCGCCGCGCAATTCCAGTATAGGCAGCAGCGATACTAGGAATACAACAAACTCAGGTGAAAAATATTGACTTAGAAAATTGCTTACAGCTTCAGCCATAAAAAACCCCCATCTTTTCACATGGGGAGTATTGTACCATAAAAACCCCGAAAATCATAGCGGAAAAACTTTACGTATATTTGACATTTCGCCGTCGAATACTTAACACAAAGGGTATAAAGTAAACCTTGACATATTTTATATTGAGGAGTGATATTATGAAACAGGCGATCTCATTACTGCTCGCAGGCATAACGGCGTTCACAATGGTCGGATGCGCGAGCGCGAGCGGCGGTAACACGGCCATAACGGTAATATCTCGCGAAGACGGTTCCGGAACCCGCAGCGCGTTTATCGAGCTGTTCGAGGTACAAGACGCGGATAAAAACGACATTACGGTTTCTTCAGCCGAGGTCACAAACAATACGGGCGTTATGATGACTTCCGTCGCGGGCGATAAAAACGCTATTGGATACATATCTTTAGGCTCTCTGAACGATACGGTAAAGGCGTTGAAGATAGACGGAACAGAGGCAACCGCCGCGAATGTCTCAAACGGTACTTATACGGTTTCCCGTCCGTTCTATATCGCGGTAAACGGACAGGCATCTGAACCCGCGCAAGACTTTATTAACTTCATTATCAGTAAAGAGGGGCAGGACGTCATAGAAGCCAGCGGCTACGTGCGTATCCAGGACACGGGCGCGTTCGGCGGTTCCAATCCTTCTGGCAAGATAGTCGTCGCGGGCTCTTCCTCCGTCACGCCGGTAATGGAAAAATTGAAGGAAGCCTACGCCGCGATAAATTCCGCCCTAACAATAGATATTCAGCAGAGCGACTCATCCACGGGCATGAATTCGGCGATTGACGGCATATGCGATATAGGGATGTCTTCCCGCGAATTAAAGGACAGCGAGCTGGAAAAAGGCCTGGTTCCCGCGCTGATCGCAATGGACGGCCTCGCGGTAATCGTAAATAAGGAAAACGCCTTGGATGGGCTGACAAATGCTCAGGTAAAATCCATTTATACAGGTGAAGTAAAAAGTTGGACTGACTTATAATGAAAGAAAAGATTATGCAGGGCGTATTTACCGTAACGGCGTGTATCTGTGTATTATGCGTGGCGCTCATAT
>JAISZF010000176.1 GCA_031269415.1 Clostridiales bacterium | reverse complement strand
CTCTGAATCTTATCTGACCCTATCTTTGATTTCCTTCCGTACACGCTCGATAAACTTATCCGCGCCGATCTCGCCCTCGTCGCCCGCCGCGCGGCTCCACAGCGACACAGCCGCGCTTTCCGCCTCTTTCTCGCCCATTACCAGCAGATACGGCACGCGTTCCAGCCGCGCTTCACGTATCTTGAAACCGATCTTCTCAGAACGATCGTCAACCTCGACGCGAAAGCCTTCCGCTTTAAATCTCGCGGCTGTTTCACGCGCGTAATTACTGTACTTCTCGGAGATAGGCAGCAGCTTAGCCTGAACCGGCGCCAGCCAAACCGGAAACGCCCCGGCGTATTTTTCCACCAGCATGGCTAAAGTCCGCTCATAACAGCCTATCGACGTCCTGTGTATAATGATGGGGTGACGCTTAGCGCCGTCCGTATCGACATAAGTCATGCCGAACCGCTCGGCCAATGCAAAATCTATCTGCACCGTAATGATGGTGTCTTCCTTGCCGAATACGTTTTTCGCCTGAATATCCAGTTTTGGGCCGTAAAAGGCTGCTTCGCCCACTTCCTCCGTTACGTCCAAGCCGATCTCGTCTATTATCTCACGCATCTCGCGCTGAGCGTCCTCCCAAACAGCCTCGTCACCGATGTATTTGTCACGGTTATTGGGATCCCACTTGGAAAAGCGGTAGCTTATGTCGTCCTCGATCCCCAGTGTGCGCATCATAAACTGTATCAGATCCACGACGCCCTTGAACTCGTCCTTCAACTGCTCGCGTGTACATACCAGGTGGCCTTCGGAGATCGTAAACTGACGTACGCGTATGAGGCCGTGCATCTCGCCGGAATCCTCATTGCGGAAGAGAGTTGAGGTTTCGGCGTATCGAATGGGCAAATCGCGGTAGCTATGCTGTTCGGCGTTATAGATCGTAAACTGGAACGGACAGGTCATCGGGCGCAGCGCGAAAACCTCGGCGTCTTTCCCTTCCTCGCCCAGCACAAACATGCCGTCCTTATAGTGATCCCAATGCCCCGAAACCTTATAGAGATCGGATTTAGCCATAAACGGCGTCTTGGTGATTACATACCCGCGCCTTTCCTCCTCGTCCTCCACAAACCGCTGCAGCAACTGCGTAACGCGCGCGCCTTTCGGCATCAGCAGCGGCAGACCCTGGCCGATAATGTCCGAGGTAGTGAAAAATTTCAATTCCCGTCCCAATTTGTTATGATCGCGTTTGCGAGCTTCCTCGCGGGCTTTCAAATAAGCGTCCAGCTCGCTTTGCTTGGGGAACGCGGTTCCATAAATACGGCTCAGCATCTTATTGTGTACGTCGCCGCGCCAGTAAGCGCCGGACGATCCGCCTTCAGAAAACAGCTTGACGGCCTTAACCAGCTTCGTGTTCGCGACATGCGGGCCCGCGCACAGATCCGTGAATTCACCCTGCTTATAGAAACTAATCTCCGCGTCCGCGGGCAGGTCGTTGATCAATTCCAGCTTATATGGTTCGTCCCTCATTAAAGCAAGCGCTTCCTCCCTCGGCAAGGTAAACCGCTCGATCGGCAGGCCCTCTTTGACGATCTTCTTCATCTCGGCCTCAATAGCCTCTATCTCTTCCTTTGTGAAAGACGTCCCCTTGTCGATATCGTAATAGAAACCGTCGTCCGTAGCCGGCCCGATAGCCAGCTTGCATTCCGGATACAGCCGCTTGACTGCCTGCGCCATGATATGCGACGCCGTATGCCGTAAGGCTCTGCCTTCGTCCTCACTCTGAATCCTTGGCATACTCAACCTCCTTAAATTTATTTTCTATCACTTTGAATTCCCTTAATAAAAAGACCAAAATAATTATCCCCGAAGTAAAATCGGAAAACGGCCCGGCCATCCAAACGCCGGTCAGGCTGAAAAAACGCGGCAGAATAAAGTAGGCGGGTATCAGTATAATCAACTGACGCAGCAGGCTTAAGAGTATGGATATCTTTGCCCGTCCTATAGCCTGAAAGAAATTAACCGCCGGGAACTGGAAGCCCACGATCGGCAGCATACACAACAGAATCCGCATACCCGAAGAGCCGGTTTGAATAAGCGTCTCGCTCTTGTTAAACAGCCATACAAGCCGATCCGCGAACAACTGCACCGTTATAAATCCGATAGACGCTATGATCATCGCGTATATGACTGCCCAACAGCAGGCGGATTTAACGCGTTCAACGTCGCGCCTGCCGTAATTGAACCCGATGATTGGCTGCGAGCCTTGATTAATACCAATCACAGGCATCAGGAACAGAGTGTTTATACTGCCGATTACCGTCATCGCGCCGATCGCGGTAACATCGCCGCCCTCTCCCAAAGCCTCTATACCGTAATATGACAGCGACCGGTTAGCCACGATCGTTATCATACTGTTCGCAATCTGCATAAAAAACGGAGACATGCCGATTGAAACGATATTAAGCATGGTTTGCCGCTTAAGCTTAAGATTCTTAATCCTGAACCGCAGCACGGCGTTCGGCGTGAAATAGTAAGAAAATACAAATACGGCTGATATACTCTGCGAGATTATCGTCGCGATCGCCGCGCCGTTTATGCCCATATCAAACACAAAAATAAATATGGGGTCGAGAATCATATTGCATATGCCGCCGACTAACTGAGTAGCGGCGAAGCGTTTAGGGTTGCCCGTGGCGCGGATGGGATGGTTCAGCGCGAACGAGATCATGTTGAAGAAGCAGCCGCCGATGATGATCCGCGCGTAAGGCAGCGCGTAAGGCAGCAGGTTGTCCGTCGCGCCGACCACCCTCAGGATCCACGGTGCGAAGAGAGCGCCGGTGGAGGAAAAGATAATGGCAATAACGCATATCATTGTTAAACCGTTCCCGACAGTTTCCTCCGCCGCTTTTACATTGCTCTGCCCCAGTTGTATGGAAATACGCGCCGCCGCCCCGACGCCCACGAGCATCGAAAGGGCCATAATAATATTTATAATGGGCATACTCAAGCCTATGCCCGCCAGTGACGCGTCTCCGATATTGGGAATTTGGCCCACCCAGTACCGATCGACAATATTATACAGGGAGTTAACCAACATACCCAGCATTGTGGGTACGGAGTATTTTATTACAAGCGAGCGCATGGGCTCGAACGCCATGCGTGCTTCCGAACGCGTAAGCTCCCTCTCTTCCACAGCCCTCACCCCCTCGTTAATTAACATTGTCCAACGCGCTCCCCGCTGCATAATATGGAACATCAATATGCTGAGGAGATGAATTTGTGTATCCTTTAGACAAGAATTACGGCGGCCGGGATGATATAGGCGCGGAGAACCGCACCGACCGCTGCCGCCCCGGAAATAACGCTCGCCCAGGCACTGAGGGCGTCGTCCCGGAGGCGGAGAATATCGCGGCGCTAAGTCGTCAGGGCGCGGAACACCGGAGCAATAATCATCCAAACGCTTCAGATCTCCGCCCAAAGTATGGCCCAAACAGAAATCGTCCGGATTATAACCGCTCGACTTCCCCGAACCCGCCCAATTGGGGTTTCAGTTCCCCGGGCAATTCCGGCGGCGTTATGTCTAAACCCAGTTCCCCGCCGCCCTCGAAGATACCTGTCCGCGCCTCGAAATCCACTCGCGCCGTGGACTACGGCTCGATACGCATGTGTCTGTTTCACAACACGTACGTGTGGCTGAGAAACGGCGTGGCTTTTTGGTTTTATCCCGTGTACGTCAGCCGCCGCTCCATCTCAGGTTTCAGGTGGACTCATTTCGGCTGGGCGTATACCGGCATAGATTTGAGCTGGATTGACTATTTCGAGTGCGTGTAAGGCAGTTCTTCAATTAACGCGATTCTCATATCCGCCGGCGTACAGACCCTTGTATGCCGGTTCTCTTTATGCTCCAGCGAGGCGATTTGCTCCGGTATTCCACTTCCGGTTAATCCGCTCAGCGCCCTAACCGACTCGAACGCGCCCATCCCCGCGTATTTGCCGTCAATCGCCGCGCATACGCTCTCCGGGAACTTGAACGGACTGGCCGTAGCCAGAATAATATTCGGCGTATTGTCGCCTGTACGATCCCTGTACTTTTGGTACGCCTTAAAAGCCACGGCGGTATGCGTGTCAATGACATACCCGGAATCCTCATACAATTCGCGGATGCCCTCGAAACACTCGTCCTGAACGGCAAACTCAGCCGCGAATCCCTCAGCATCGCCGACGAATTTATAACAGCCCTCTTTGGAAAGCTGTTCCATATACTCATTAGTCAGCGCGCTGCCGCTGATATGATACAGCAGCCGTTCCAGATTGCTGGAAACCAAAATATCCATTGACGGGGAAACGGTTGGTATGAACAGACGGTTTTTATCGTATTCCTTGGTTTGAAAGAAATCATACAGCACTCGGTTGTCGTTGGAGGCGCAGATCAGTTTATTAATAGGCAATCCCATCCGCCTTGCGTAATATCCGGCCAGAATATTCCCGAAGTTCCCCGTGGGCACGGTAAAGTTCACCGAATCTCCCGGCTTCAGCCTATATCTCTCAATCATCTGGGAGTAGGCGCAGAAGTAGTAGACAATCTGCGGGAGCAGTCTCCCGATATTTATGGAATTCGCGGAGGAAAGATAAACCCCGGGGATACCCTGTGCGAATATACGTTTAACGCCTGTCTGCGCGTCGTCAAAATTTCCGTATACCCCTATAACATGGGTATTGGCGCCATCCTGCGTCCGCATCTGACGCTTCTGCATCTCTGATACCCCGTCTTCGGGAAAAAACACCACAATGTCAATACCCTCCGCGCCGGCGAACCCTTCAAGCGCGGCTTTGCCCGTGTCGCCGCTCGTGGCGGTTAAAACCGTTATTCCGCCGAATATCCCCTGTTTGCGCGCCGCGATTTTCAACAAGCGCGGCAGCAGCGACAACGCCATATCCTTAAAGGCCAGCGTCCTGCCGTGGAAGAGTTCAAGGAAATAATATCCGCCACGTTCGGTAAGCGGGGCGATTGCCTCGGTGTCAAACTTTGCGTCATACGCTTGATCAATGGCCTCGGACAATTCGGCTTCCGTGTAATCGGTCAGGAACAGCCGCAGTATCTCTTTCGCCAGAGAGCCGTATGGCATTGTGTATAGACGCGGCATGTCGCCAATATCTGGGAAACTCTCCGGTACGTACAGCCCTCCGTCCCCGGCGATACCCTTCAGTATTGCCGCGCCCGCGGTCAATTCCTCAGCCGATCCGCGTGTACTGTGATATAACATATCTTCACCTCATTATCCAAGCCTTTAAGTATTTATTCTTCATCCGTCCGTCCCGTAACTTAGCCCAGCCCAGCGGATAACTGTCCGCGCATACCAAAGCCCAGCCGTTTCCGACGTCCGCTTCAAAGGATTCGCCCTTGAGATATTTCTCCGCGTCACGGCTATCGGGCTTAAAATTGATTACATTCCGCGCGTCGTTTATCATCAACCCCATCGCGAAAGCCTGCGAGGGTTCAAATCGTTTGTCTTTCAGCTCTCCGAGATACCATCCGCTTCTCGCGGTCCGTATGCCGCTCAAATCCGGCGTTCCCTCCGGAATTCTGTATAAAGATTCACCCGCCGCGGCAAAATCACCCGATATTTCACGTGTTAGATATTCTTCACAGAACGCCCTGAAGTATTCCAATCCATGAACGCGCCTGCCTGAACGGCCGCTCCGGGCCGCCGCCGGTTCCCCGCCGCTTTCCAGCACGCATACAAAATGCCCCTCTCCCTCTTGAAGATGCGGCCAGATACGGCCGGCTCCCAAAGCGGATCCCGTTATCCCCAATTGCTCATGAGCAAGCGGTATAACACAGAAGTCTCTGTGAATGTTCAAAAACCACTCCATCATGCCTTCATCCTCGGAAGATTCAAACGTGCAGGTCGAGTAAACGATCCGCCCTCCCGGTTTCAGCATTTCCGCCGCCTGATTCAGAATACCGCGCTGTATGGCCGCGCAAGCCTCCGGTTTATGCGCGCTCCACCCCGAAACGGCGTCGGGATCCTTTCTGAACATGCCCTCGCCTGAACAAGGCGCGTCGACGAGGATTCGATCAAAAAACCGCTCAAACCTCCGAGCCAGGCGTTCGGGCTTTTCACACAGCACAACGGCGTTTGTGACTCCGCTAAGTTCAATGTTCTTTACCAGCGGCTTACAGCGCGAAATACTGACATCGTTGGACACAATCAGGCCTTTTCCCCGCAAATACCCCGCCGCCTGCGTCGTCTTCCCGCCGGGCGCGGCGCATATATCCAGAACCGTATGACCGGGCTCAATGCCCGCCGCGGAAACCGGCAACATCGCGCTGGGTTCCTGCGCGTAAAACAGACCGGCGTGATAGTATACGCTCTTTCCCGGGCGATATTCGGGCGAGTGATAAAACCCTTCCCCGCACCACGGTACCGCGCGCGACAGAAAGGGCAGCCTTTCCCTCCGCCGTTCAGGCGTAATCTTCAGTAAATTGGCCCGCAGGCCGTACACGCGGTCACGCTCAAGCGATTCCATGTATCTCCGCGCGCCGTCTTCGCCCAGGGCGCTCGTAAGCGTTTCCAGAAATTCGGCGGGCAGTTTATTTACGCGCATAAAAACACCCCTTTTCGGCATAAGCATGAGCTTATGATGAAAAGGGGCGGGAAATTCCCGTGGTTCCACCCTAATTGCCTTAATACAAACAAGGCCGCTTAATAATGATTATAACGTAATCGACGGGCGTTATTAGCGCCGCTCAAAGGTGGTTTTCAGCAAACGGGCCCGAAGCCGCTTCCAGCGATTGCGGCTTTCTCTGGCAGGCTTTACGTATGCCTACTGTCCTTATCAACGCATTTAATAGGATTATCGTATCACACTAAATTAAAAAACGCAATGACTTTTTGCTTAACACCGCTTCCCAAAAAACCCGGCCAACATTCCAAACAAGCCTTTTCCTGGAGAATCCTCCGTTTCTTCCTCAACAGTTTCGTCTTCGCTCTCCAAATCAATACCGCCGTCATAAATGATGGACGCTTCGCGGCATAAAGCCGCCTTCGGCGTATTCAGGTACAGCAGTGTGCTTTCGGGAACAAGCGCCGATATTCGTTTATAGTCGCCTTCCCTTATCAATTCTCTCACGAGCTCGGCTGAAATTATATCCCCGTTTATCCCCTTTCTGGGAATATCCTCGTAACGTACCCCGTATTTCGGCAGAAGCGGCTTAATTATTTCACTATACCGCGAGGCGGCCTTATCCGCGGGTTCCCCCGCGAATAACACGGATAAATTGAGAATAGGCGCTATCTTTGAACCGAGCAGATCTATCGCGGCGCTGAGCGCGGCTTCATTTCGCGAATATGCCGAATGAGATAATATAAACCTGCCTCCCGGCAATATGAGTACGTTTTTGAGCCCTTCGACGCCTTTACGAGCGAGATCGATCCTGTCCTCCAGCGGGAAGAAACCGCGATCATCCCCAGCGACGAATATGTATAAATTATCGACGCTCTTAGCCGCGTACTCTATAAGGTACCTATGCCCCAAGGTAAACGGGTTCGCCTCCATTATTACGGCGCCGTTTGTCCCGCGTCTCCGAAACGGATTAAGACCTACGAGAAACGCTTTAAGCTCAGGGTCGTCCGGAAGGGGAAACGCGTAAGCAACCCTGTCGGCGGCGTTAAAGGACGGGGTGTTCTTTTCAAACGCGTTATTCTTTTCCAAGGCTTCGAATATTATCTCCGCGTATTTTTGATTTCCTCCGCCATTCATGTGCGCCTGGTCGACAAACACCTCGCCCATATCGTGCGGACGTTGAAAAAACGGGACGGCGTTAACGCGGATTATGTCTTCGGTAAACGGCGTTATATTGTTATCCCGGCTCAAACAGCCATAGTCGTCCGTTATCAGGACGACAACATCCCCGGGCTTAATAGGCAGACGCTTTATTATTTCCGCTTCCACGGATATGGAATGCCCGCCTTTGCACACGATATTAGATACCGCGTATTTACCCGGAAATCGGTTGTTTAATATCCCTTGCAGCCTGCTTTCGATAGTGTCGGCGTCCGACATCCGATAACCATACGACAGGGAACCGCCGACAAAGTAGACATTTCGCTCCGCGATGAGAGGCGCGTCGGTTACGTGCCGAAAACCGTTGGTAATATTCAGATACTTTCCGGTTATATCCTGAGCGGCGGGAATACCGTTATTAAAGCTGAACGTCGGCAGCTTCGCCCGATTAAAGCAGGCGTCGTAATATTCCCCGTCGCCGCCGTAGCAGTATTCCAGACGCGTACGCGTTAACTCCTCGGTATCTCGCGCTTTGTTCAGTATCAGGTTTTCATAGTCTGATTTATTCTTTATATGATTCAAATAACATCCGCGGATATAAACAACCGCCGCCTCAGGGCATATTTGCCTTACCGGCGCGATAACCGCGTTCTTTAAAACGGCGTACTTTAATACGCTGAACGCGGTGTACACGCGCTGACCCAATGTCGACAGTGTTTTCAGAGATTCCGGGCCTACTTTATCGTCCACGACAAGTATGGGGATATTCGAGTCATATGCAGCTATGGCGGAAAGCCGTTCGCTGCGTTTAACTGATGCTTCGGTAAAAAAATTTATTCCGCGATCCGATATATATTTATTTACCGTAAGCGTTTCTTCAGCGGCAAGCGTTGCGAATGCCGTTAACATTTCTTTTGTGTTGCCGTAAAATGAAATTACGGTTATGCCAGAATCATAAAATAAATCAAAAGCGCTTCCCCCGTTTTTAAACACGAAGGCAGCCACCGCCAGCATACGCGCCGTATGGATAAATTCAATTGTTGGCAATACGGATCTCCCTCAATTAATTTATTGACTCTCGGAGGTTATTATAACACCATTATCCAGATGACACAATGAGTGGCGCATAAAATCGAACAAAAAAACGCCTTGACAAAAAGAAATGGCTGAATTAGAATGTTTGTCGGGCTTGCAGTTGTGGCGGAACTGGCATACGCGCTAGACTAAGGATCTAGTGGTCCCAGACCTTGGGGGTTCGAGTCCCCCCAACTGCATACGCGCGAGTGGCTCAGTGGTAGAGCATCGCCTTGCCATGGCGAGGACCGCGGGTTCGAATCCCGTCTCGCGCTTTTTTTGGGTTGTCGCCAAGCGGTAAGGCACAGGACTTTGACTCCTGCATTCGCAAGTTCGAATCTTGCCAGCCCAGTCATTTTTTGTAATCGGCTTATCAGCCTGACTACATACGAAAAAGTGAATGTATGTGCGGTATTTGATTTTTTATCAATGTTTTTGTATAATGACTTTATAGGTTTCCCGTTTAGATAACCTATACCCATAATAGCTTTCCCGTCTGGGAAAGTCAAGCGTTTATTTTTTCCGAGGGGAATTGAAAAAATGGCCACTTTAAGCGATAGGCTGAAACAATTACAAATCGAACGGAGTGTTCTAAAAAAAGATATAGCCGCCGCTGCCGGTCTTTCAATCACTGGTTATTATCGTTATGAAAATGGGCAGCGGTATCCTGATGTTAACGTCTTGATCAAACTGTCCCGCTTCTTTCAATGCTCCACCGATTTCCTTTTAGGCTTGTCTGACTGCCCGGCGATCCAAGCACCGGCAGCTGAAGAAGACCGCGTTCTTGAACGTGCTATCTAGTAAAATTTCGTATATGCTGCGATCCCCCAAGGTAAACAGCGGAATTAAAATTTCGCCGCCTATGCGGCATTTTTCTTTTGGAGGCTATGTATGATAAATTCTTTACTGCAAGAACGCTATTATACCTATAATGATCTGCTTGCCCTGAACGACGGTAATCAATACGAACTGCATAACGGGAAACTTTTTCTTATGGCTGGCGCGTCTCAGTTCCATCAAGAAATAGCCGGTGAAATATTCAGGCAATTGGCTAATGCATTGTTTGGCAAGCCCTGCCGGGCATATCATCCGCCTTTTGACGTGCGCCTGTATGAAGATACCGTATACCAGCCGGACCTATTGGTTGTATGTGATCGCTCAAAACTAAACGGCAAATGCTGCAATGGCGCGCCTGATTTCATCGTTGAAGTCCTGTCTGATTCTACGAGCGGGATAGACAAAACTATGAAGTTTAATGATTATCTGGAATCCGGCGTCCGCGAATACTGGATCGTTGATCCGAAGGATAAAACCGTGACCGCGTTCCGGTTGATAGATAAAATATACGAGGCCAGTTCGTATGCCGAAAATGACAAAGCCCCCGTTCAGGTTTTAGACGGGATAGAAATTGATCTGTCATTGGTGTTCAGTATGTGATCCTGTTTATGCGTCTTGCCACTCATTATTTCTTGGTTTTATGGCGCGCTTCAAAAGCTGTGAATAACTTTTCGTATTTTTGTTCTTGAATGGCTTATTTAAGCCATTTGAGGGTATTTTGGCGAATCATTCAAAAATCATGCAAGAGTATTACTCTTGCATCCCAGACGCTTTTATGCCGTTTGTGTCGGCGCTGACTACAGTTTTGAATACATGCTCATTTAGTCGAATCCTTGCGGCCTCATTAGCTTCCTCCGTGTAATGGATATAAATCTCCATCGTATATGCCGCCGTCGCGAACGTATGCCGGTACAGATGCGCGGTTATATAACAGGCATTATCCAGTTAGCTAAATCTGACGCAAATGAGGAAAAAACCACGGAAATAGACTGGGGACAGCCTGTTGGCGAGGAAATATGGTTTTATTGAAGTTTCCGATAAAAAAGCGTTAGATTAAATCTAACGCTTTTCTTATCACCTGGCGCGGCACCTGTAATCCTCAATTATCCGCTGAGTCATTCCGGCCACATCCGCTACAACCTGTTCACAATCGTTACCCACCCGCCTAGTTAAAAACGCGCATTGAATGCTGCCGTATTTCTGCTGAAATAAATCGAACAGCCGTATCCTCATACGTTTGGTAACGTTCTCGTCGAACATCAGCCCGAAAACCATGACGCCTCCCACGAGGGCGCAGCAGAGATTGCCTAATCCGAAGCCCGAACCGACACCCTGGCACATGTTAAAAGATTGCTCCGGTACCTTTATTTTATAGACGAGCTCAGCCGCCTTGAGAATGCTCTGCGAGCAGTTTAATCCCCTCCTGTAGAATTGCGCAGCCAATTTCCTCATGAAAAACCCTCCCCGCTAACAATATATTAGACAGGGAGGGTTTGGTTACATTCTGGGGTGCGCCGTGGGCATATATAATGATTTTTTTATCTTGAGATCGAATAGCCTTATTACAAAATATGTTAATCCGGTTAAAACGATACCCGTGATCAAGCCCGCTATCGGGCTGATCGCGCTTAAACCCAGCGATTCCGCTCCATAATAACCCGCGGCGGTACCTGCTAGCAAAGCCAGTAAAGGCACGCCATATAGAATGAGCGCCGCCGATAAGAAATATCTCGACTCCAAACTGAGGGTGACATAATCCGAAACACCCGCGCCGTTCGGGTTATAGGCTATAACGGTCATATCTTTGCCGGGCAGGGCGCAAGCCCCGCATTTGGCGCAAGCCTCCGTACGCTCCACACGTATTTTCACATAATTATCCGGCAGTAATTCTATTACCTGCCCCTGTTCTACCATAAATACCGCCTCTATGGTTTGATTTTTACCGGAATGCCCGACGCGACCCAATAGACCTCTCTGCTTATAGCGGCGAGCTGCTGGTTAACCCTGCCCAGAATTTCCATTTGAGCCTTAAACGCTTCGTCGGCGTCCGGCGGATGTATATTCACTTCATTAGTCACGAATACCACCAATGAATTTATCCTTCTGGCGGCTAATATAATACGGTTTATTTCCTCAATAATTTCGCGGGTCAGCGGTTTTAAATCCGTCCAGCCGCGGTCCTGCCTGAAATAATCCATTAGGTTCGATACCAGCACCCGGATATTTTCTATGAGAATGGCGTTATACTTAGTGCCTTCCTCATCCAGTATGCTGTCCAAACCCAGAAACGCTTCCCTTACGTCCCAGTTAAACGGCCTCTGCTTACGGCTGCGCCGCACGATCTCCCTTTCAAAAAAATCTTCACTGGGCTTGCTGGTAGCCAGATACAGTACGTTAGGCCCGGTATTCTTGCAGATATTAATGGCCAGTTTTGTCTTCCCGACCCTGGCTCCGCCTGTAATCAATATCATAACGCGCCTCGCCTAACGCTTTACCGCGTTTAGAAAATCCGCGAACAGGAATCTGGTGTCAACCGGGCCAGGAGAAGCCTCCGGATGAAACTGGACGCTCATAACGGGTTTGGTTTTATGCCTTATGCCCTCAACCGTGCCGTCATTTACGTTAACATGCGTAACTTCAATATTTTCGTTCAACCGGCTGACCACATAATTATGATTTTGGGAGGTTATATAGACGCGCCCCGTACACAGATCCTTTACCGGGTGGTTGCCGCCGTGATGGCCGAATTTCAGTTTTGCCGTGTCACACCCGCAAGCCAGCCCGATAAGCTGGTGCCCCAGGCATATGCCTAAAACCGGTATTACCTCACAAAGACGTTTGACATTCTCCACAGCCTCGGGTATGTCCTTCGGGTCGCCAGGACCGTTCGTCAGGAATACCGCGTCCGGGTTATGCCGCAATACCTCCGGGGCGGGCGTAAAGGCGGGGAAAACTGTAAGCTCGCATCCGTTATCGTGAAGCTCGCGCAGTATATTGCTTTTAGCCCCGAAATCCATTACGGCTACATTATAATGGCCGCCGGGATTCGGAACCGTATACGTCTCCGCGCAGGTTACGCTTTTAACCAGGTTCCTGTCAGCCTCGGAATAATCGGGAATCGGTTTCTCCGCGCTGACAATCAGTTCGGCGCGCATAGAACCCTGAGTGCGCAATATTTTAGTCAGCTTGCGCGTATCCACGCCCTCCAATCCGATTACCCGGTGCAGGCGCAGAAAACCGTCCAGATCCATTTCACAGCGCCAATTGCTGGGGGCGTCACATTTTTCCCGAACGATAAAGCCTCGCAATTTTGGGGAAGCCGATTCCATATCATCCAGATTAATTCCGTAATTTCCAATCAGCGGATAAGTCATCGTAACTATCTGTCCCGCAAAGGACGGATCCGTAAGCGTTTCCTGATAACCTGTCATACCGGTGGTAAATACCACTTCGCCCGCGGTATTCGCTAAATGCCCGAACGCGCTCCCCTCAAAAACCGTTCCGTTTTCTAAAACCAACCTAGCTGTCATATATACCCCCCGCAAAACAAAACCAGTCAGAATAAATCCGACCGGCAATACCTTTATAATTTGCTGTTTATCCGTTTCAGGGCAACTATACCCACTGACAATATTATAACCAATAACGCCAGAATTGCCAACAGTATATTTGAGGCGTCCGCGGTTTCGGGATTTTTATCGGCGGGCGACACTTCTTTACCCGGATCGGCGGCCTTAGTCGGCGTCGGAGTCTTTTCTTGCACCGCCGTATCTTCTACCTGTTCGGGAACAGGCGTCGGCGACGCGGGCGCGGCGGTCGGATCGGGCGGCGCTCCTATCAGATCATTTGTAAGCATTACCGACGCGTTTACAACTTTAATATTTGAAGAGTCTGTGCCTGGAGGAACCTGCAGGGTAAATTCAAACACCCTGCTGTTCAACTGATAATTTTCAGGCGCGACCGCCTGCGACACAAGATAACTGCCTAAAGGCAGCTCGTAGACAAGCGTGCCGTCCTCACTTATTATGTCGGTATATTCTCCGCCTGTCTCCTTGTCGGTTATCTTGATCCGCGCCCCGTTCAGCCTAATCGAGTTATCCGCGCTGTCTACGTTTGTAATGGTGACCTGACCGATTACATTATCGGGCTCGCTTTCATTGCCGCTCCGCGTTTGAACGGCGTATACGGTGACGGCGCACGTCAAAAACAACATAAACACCGCGGCAATTCCCTTAAATTTACTCATTCCTATCCCCCTCCTGTAGTGGTTCATTGTTTCTTTTTGATATAGTTCTCATAATTATGATCCACAGGCAAAAAAATATTATTCGCCTTTTCTGTACTCTAATAATATCACATTTTGATGCAAAATACAAATAATGTATTAATTTGGAGTCAAGGCATATTGCTGCAATAAATACCTTTATCCATCATTACTTCTAAAAATGCTCTGATTGACAGGCTAATATGTAAAGTATAAAATATAATCATACTGGGTGAAAGGGGACCAGGATGCACTATGGCTAATAAGCATCGTAAATTTATGGAAGACGATTTTGATCTCGATCTATATATAAAAGAACAGACGGATAAAACATTTTTGACAAAAATTAGGGAAAAGAGCAGGAAACTATCCGGTGTTGTCAAAATCATGCTGATCATAGTCTCTTTTATTACCGCGTATACGATTTATTCATACGCGAGTTATTGGATTGAGGTGTGGAGGGCAAACAGAATCAATGAGACCGCGCGTGATATAGCGGAAGAAGTGCCTGTTTCGGAATATCCAGCGGACGCCTTCATCGCGGCGCCAAGGGCAATATCCCAAAACAGCGTAACGCCCGCGCCCGCGTTTATGCCCGCAATTGTCGGCCTAAGGGACTCATTCCAGAATGACGACATAGTGGCGTACCTGAAAATTGCCGACAGCAACATAGATTTCCCCGTTGTGCTCGCCGATGACAATGCTTATTACCTGACGCGTGATTTGCGCAAGCAGGACAACGCGGCGGGCTCGGGGTTTATGGACTATGAAAACCGCCTGAAACCTTTGAGTTTCAATACGGTGATTTATGCCCACAACATGCGTGACGGTTCCATGTTCCATAACCTGCGTAATTATGCCGATGAGGAATATTTCAACGAACATAGAACAATCTCTCTGCAAACATTGTATGAGGACACCATGTGGGAGATTTTTTCGTTTTATGAAACCAGCACCGATTTCCTTTACAACACGACAGAGTTCAGTGACGCGTATGAGTTTTTAGAGTTCCTGGAATTCACGAAATCAAAATCCCAATACCCGTCCGACATAACCTTTACTGAGGAGACACGGATACTTACGCTCTCTACATGCACTAACCGCGCCGCCGACGACCGGTACGTGGTTCACGCTTACAGAACAAATTAAAACCCATCGCGATTCGCGATGGGTTTTATTCTTACTCCGCATCCATGTATGGATATATAATCTCGTTCGTTGGCAGCAGGTTTTCCTTAATCGTTTGCGTATTTACCCATCGCAGCATGTTGAAGACGCTGCCGGCTTTATCGTTCGTACCGGAGGCTCTTCCTCCTCCGAAGGGCTGCTGGCCGATTACGGCGCCTGTGGGCTTATCATTTATATAGAAGTTTCCGGCGGCGCCTTGCAGGGCTTCCGATATCTGTATAATCGCGCCGCGGTCGGCGGCGATCACGGCGCCGGTTAAGGCGTAGGCCGACGCGCTGTCGCAGGCCGCCAGGGTTTCCTTCAGATCGGCGTCCGGATATACATACAAACTCAGCACGGGGCCGAAAATTTCTTTCACCATGGGTTCCGCATAAGGCGTCTCGCACAGAATAACGGTAGGGGACACAAAATAACCTTTGGAATCGTCATAACCCCCGCAAAGAACCTCCGTGTCGGGATTCGCTTTCGCGCGCTCGATATATCCTTTAATATTATCAAAAGAAGCTTTATCGATCACCGCGCCCATGAAGTTCCGGAAATCGCGGATATCACCCATCTTCAAGACGGAAATCGCGCTTAGGAGGCGTTCCCTCACTTCCTCCCAAATGCTGTAAGGGATAAAAGCGCGGGACGCGGCGGAGCATTTTTGCCCCTGATACTCAAAGGAACCCCGAACCAACGCTGACACAAGGACGCCGATATCCGCGCTCTTGTGAGCAAACACGAAGTCCTTCCCGCCCGTTTCGCCAACCAGGCGCGGGTAGCTTGCGTAATTAGCGATATTGGCTCCGACGTTTTGCCAAATGGTCTGAAACACCGAGGTGGAGCCGGTGAAATGAACCCCCCCAAGCCCGCGGTCGCTGATAACATACTTGCTGATATCCGAGCCGCGGCTGGGTACAAAATTCATAACGCCCGCGGGTAAGCCCGCTTCCATCAGCAGTCTCATAAAATAATAACAGGACAGGATCGAGGTGGTTCCCGGCTTCCAGATTACGGTGTTTCCAAGCATAGCCGGCGCCGCCCCAAGGTTGCCCGCTATGGAAGTAAAATTAAATGGGGTAATAGCGGCGACGAATCCGTCCAGAGGCCGATACAGCAGGCGGTTCCAGATCGCGGGCGCGTTTTCCGGTTGAATGTTAAAGATTTGTTCGGCGTAGTAAGCGCCGAAGCGCAGGAAGTCCGTCAGCTCACAAGCCGAGTCAATCTCAGCCTGATAAGCTGTTTTGCTCTGCCCCAGCATGGTTGCGGCGTTTATCTTGTAACGCCATGGCCCGGCGAGAAACTCGGCTGCGCGCAGGAATATTGCCGCGCGGTGTTCCCAGGGCATGCCGGCCCAAGCTGCCTTCGCTCCGACGGACGCGTCTATGGCCGCTTTCAGTTCGTTCTCGCCAGCTATGGAATGTCTCGCCAAAACATGTCCGTGATCATGCGGCATCACCACTTCCGCGGTCTCGTCCGTAAAGATCTCTTTTCCTCCGATAATAAGCGGAATATCAACAATCCGGCCCGCTTGCGCGTCCAGTTCCTCCTTCAGCAGCCTTCTTTCCTCCGAACCTTTCAGATAAGCGCGAACAGGCTCATTGGATGGTTTGGGTACATGGAAATACGCGTTGCGCATGAAAATCCTCCTTAGTTAAAACGCTGTTCCGTTCGATCGATAATCTCATCCTGAAGAGCTTTGCTCAAATTACGGAAATAATCGCTGTAGCCGGCCACGCGGACGATAAGGTCACGGTATTCTTCCGGATGTTTCTGGGCGTCCCGCAGTGTCTCGCGATCAATCACGTTAAATTGTATATGATGGCCGTCCATAAAGAAATAGGTTTTTATTAAGTTAGCCATCTGATTCAGCCCTTCATCCCCGGCAACGACGGAGGGCGTAAACTTCTGGTTCAGCAGCGTGCCGCCGGTTTTCAGATGATCCATCTTTGCGGCTGATTTCAGGACGGCTGTAGGACCGTTCACGTCGGCGCCTTTTTCCGGCGATATGCCCTCGGATACGGGCTTATGGGCAAGACGCCCGTTCGGGCTGGCAAACATCACTTCTCCAAAATACACGTGGCAGGTAGTCGGCAGCATATTCACCCGGTACACGCCTCCGCGGTTGTTGGGCCGGCCAGTTACCTCGGCGTGATAGTAATTAAATATATCCTTCATAATATGGTCGGCGTAGTCGTCGTCGTTGCCGTATTTCGGAGAAACGTCGGATACATAACGCCTGATTTCGTCATAACCCTCGAAGTTGGCGTCCAGCGCCTTTATTAAATCGCTCATCGAAAAGCGTTTTTGGTCGAAGACATTGTATTTAACCGCAGCCAGGCAATCCGTTAGCGTGCCTATGCCTACCCCTTGAAGATAGCTGGTGTTATAACGCGCCCCGCCCTCGTTATAGTCCCTGCCGTTCGCGATACAGTCGCTTGTGATAATGGACAGGAAGGGTACGGGCATATATTTGGCGTAGATACGTTCAATAATATTCGAACCCTCGGTTTTAATGTCCACAAAATATT
>JAISZF010000126.1 GCA_031269415.1 Clostridiales bacterium | reverse complement strand
AAAATTCTCGCTGGACGCGTATCGCTATATCGCCAACCAAGCCGAGTATATCCTCCACTCCTACGCGATCTCGATCGGTATAACGGCGGCAGGCACGGTAATCAGCTTGTTGATGACCACTATGCTGGCTTATCCCCTATCCCGAAAAGAACTGCCGCATAGGAATTTCTTCTCGTTCATGGTGTTCTTTACACTGCTGTTCAACGGCGGGCTGGTGCCAACATACCTGATGTACGTAAATGTTTTTCATATTAAAAACACCTTCCTTGGTCTGCTGATTCCTAACCTGCTAATGAGCGGATTCAATGTTCTTTTAGCGCGAACCTTTTTTGCTATGAATATTCCGGATGAGATTATCCAGTCGGCCAGTATAGACGGGGCAGGGGAGTTTCGGATCTTCTTTTCCATCGTCATGCCGTGTTCCCTGCCGATATTGGCGACACTGGGGCTGTTTGTGGGTATCGGCTACTGGAACGATTGGTATAACGGATTGATATATGTAACAGACCCGAATTACTTTAATATCCAAAACGTGCTTAACAATATGCTGAGGAACATTCAGTTCCTGCAAAATAACCCAGGTATCGCGTCGTCGATGGGCAGGGCGGCGACTAATCTGCCCGCCGCTACTGTTAGGATGGCGATCGCGGTAGTGGGTGTTATTCCGATACTTATTATTTATCCGTGTTTCCAACAGTATTTTGTTAAGGGAATTATGATTGGGGCGGTGAAGGGATGAAATACCCGTATCAGGACGCGCGGATATCAGCAAAAGAACGCGCGAAGGATCTTGTCTCCCGTATGACCGATAGAGAAAAGCTGGCGCAGCTCCAGTGCTCCATCTATTTTTATGGGGAGGGACTGCCGATTGAAAACTTCGGTAGAATTGGGGTAGGTCATATTGCTTTTTGCGGCGGTCAGGGTAACGCGGAGGAAAACGCCAAGTTCGTAACTGAGATTCAAAAATACCAGACAGAGAAGACGAATTGGGCTATACCCGCTTTGATTCACTCGGAAGCGCTGTGTGGTGGATTGTTTGCTGACGCGACGGTTTTTCCGGTGGCGATAGGCCTCGCGTCAACCTGGAATCCTAGCCGGGTTAAACATATGGCGGAGATCGTACGCAAACAGATGACTTCTCTGGGATTAAAGATGACTCTTTCCCCTGTAATGGACATCGCCCGTGATCCCCGCTGGGGGAGATTGGGCGAAACATACGGCGAGGATCCCGCGTTGGCGGCGGCAATGAGCGTCGCTTACGTCAGCGGAGTGCAGGGCGAGGATTTAGATACGGGCGTCGCGGCGTGCGCGAAACATTTTCTGGGCTACGGCTTGCCGGAGGGCGGCATGAATATGGCGAACTGCCATATTACGCCAAGAGATCTGCGCGAGATATACGCCAAACCGTTTCAAGCCGCTATTCATGACGCGAAGCTCGCGGCGATTATGAACTCATATGCTTCTATGGATAACATCCCTGTCATATCCGCGCGTGGGATTTTGACGGATTTCCTTCGGAGTGAACTTGGGTTTGATGGGGTTACGGTATCTGACTATGGTTCGATAGACCGATTAACTTATATGTACCGCATGACGGATGATTTGACCGAGGCGGGAGCGATTGCCCTTAACGCCGGAATGGACGTTGAATTGTGCGCGGTGAAGTGCTACGACGATAAACTAATCGATTCGCCATTGTTGGATAAAAATCAATTCGACGAAGCGATCTGCCGTGTTCTGGAACTGAAATTCAAATTAGGATTATTTGAACACCCATATCCCAATAAAGAAAAGATAACAACCGTGTTTCATCAACCGGAGGACGATCTCGCCAGTTTGGAAACCGCCAGAGAATCGTTAATCTTATTGAAGAATGAAAACAGCCTCCTGCCGCTGTCTAAAGATATAAAGAAGGTGGCGGTCATTGGACCGCACGCGGATTCGTTCCGATTATTGTTCGGGTGTTACACATTCCCGGCTATGTATGAAACGAAGGAGTCCAGCGTACTAAATCCGTTCGGGGTAAGCGGCAAGGATAACCCGGACAGGGTAAAGGCTCTGCATGATGAATTGCGTGAAATGTATCCCATGACAAAAACGATTTTGGAAGCGGTACGCGCCCACGCTCCAAGAGCGGAAGTATTATACTCGAAAGGCTGTGAGGTATCCGGCGGTGACAGATCGGGGTTTGAGCAAGCGTTCAGGCTCGCATCCGAGGCTGACGTCGTAATTTTGGCGGTCGGAGGCAAGAGTGGTTGGTCGGAGGACTGCACGATCGGCGAAGGCGTGGATTCTATGAATATCGATATACCAGGGGTACAAGAGCAACTTGCTCTGGAAGTAGCAAAGATAAACGGTAACATGATCGTGGTACATCTCGACGGCAGACCCATATCCTCCCCGAGAGTCGTAGACGCGGCGCAAGCGGTGATAGAGGCGTGGTATCCGAGTATATATGGCGGCGATGCTATAGCGGAGGCGCTTTTCGGGGAATACAACCCCTCCGGACGGCTGCCTGTCTCGATGCTAAAATCAACAGGGCAGATACCAACGTACTATTCACAGCTTAACGGCTCCGGCTACGCCGGACGACCGCATATTCCCGGCAATCGCCACGGTTATGCAGACGGAGACGCCCAGCCGCTGTTTGTGTTCGGGCATGGGCTATCGTACACTCGGTTTGAGTATAGTGATCTGGTTTTATCCTCTAAAGAATTGCCAGGAGAAGCGAAATTGACTGTGGAGCTGACTGTGAAAAATATCGGTCAAGTCGCGGGGGACGAAGTCGTTCAAATTTATCTGCGAGATCTGGCGGCGTCGTTAGCGCGCCCAACCAGAGAACTGGTCGGATTTAAGCGCGTATACCTTCCCTTCGGGGAAGCCAGGAGATTGAGAATGACGTTCGCGTTAAGTCAGCTAGCGTTTTTAGATAAGGACATGAAATGGAAAGTCGAGAGCGGACAGATGCTACTTGAAGTTGGCGCGTCCTCCTCGGATATTCGATTGCGGGACGAGTTTGTCATAACAAAGGACGCTTTTTTCGAGGGATCAGAGCGTACCTTTATCGCTAAGTCTTCTGTGCGCGTAAATTGATTGTCATAGTGAAAAAGGCGGGAACGATTAACGTTCTCGCCTCTTATGTGTAAAAATAGTCTACGCTTTATTAATGCTATTCCAACAGCGACCGGACGTTGAGGCTGCTAAGCCTCAACGCGGCGAGCGGTCATAGAGCAGTTGATCTCTCTTCCGTTATCCCTCAAATACCCGGAACCCCAATCAAACATGGCGAGCAAAATGGGCTTCAGACTCAACCCCAAATCTGTAAGCGCGTATTCCACTTTCGGCGGTACGACCGGGTAGACGGTACGGGATAGCGAGTTATCCCATTCAAGCTCACGGAGCTGCTGCGTCAGCATTTTGGGCGTGGCTTGCGGAATCAGCTTTTGAAGCTAGCCGTGGCGCAGTTCGCCGCCGATGAGATGCCATAAGATCAGCGACTTGTATTTCCCGCCAATCAAACGCAAAGTAGCGTCAACGGGGCAATTCAGCCCGGCGCAATCACAGTTTGTCATGTCATTACCTCCATACTGTCATTTGCTCTGCGTCTAAAGCGCTTTAAGGCATGAGGAGGATGGAATAATGAAGAAACTCACGGTTTTGCCGCTTGTATTTTTAGCGTTCGCGCTCACGTCCTGCTCCGCGCTGGACGTGGTGGAAACGGACGCGGCGCGGGCTTTCGGCGAGGTGCTGAATACCCGCGCCTCGAACAGTGAAAGCGATTGGCGGCTTACCGCGCCGGACGGCTCGACCGTTTTGGATTGGGACAGCGCCAGCGTTTTTATGGTGATTGACGCCGCTCCCTTTATCAGCGCGGGCTGGATGTGAGCGGGCTGGATAACGCAGATGAGAACAGTATCTATTTCGCGCGGGAGTTCAAAATGCCGCGCAGTTATGAAAGCGAAACCGGGCTGGGGGATTTCAAAAAGCTTATTTCCGCCGGACGCGAGTATTTGGGCTACCACGCGGAGATGGATCACTATAACCTGGGTTTCGGCGATGGAAACCTGTTCGAGTGGGCGAAGGATTTGAGCGCGAACGACAAAGACATCGTGTTCGCGCTAAACCCTGAGCCGCTTATCGCGGGCGGGCGTTGATCCGGAGCGGGTCGAGGGCTGAGCTTACGCGCCGGTCAGCGTCATGGTTGACGGCAAGCCGGCGGATGTCTAGTTTGAGTGGATGAGCAGTCATTTAAATGAGCCGCTGACCCGAAACGGGTCCAGCGGCTTTTTAGCGTAATGCTCGAAACAACTACGAGAGAACGGAGTTTACTTACTTCTTATCAGTTGAAATGTGGTGCCCTCACGCGATGGTTTCTATCTGATCCCTGGTGAGGTTGGTAATACGTATAATTAAATCAATGGGCAGCTTTTCACGGAGCATGGCTTTAGCGTCTTCAATCTTGCCTTCGATCCTGCACTCAATTTTACCTTCGATCTTACCCTCGATCTTGCCTTTTCTTTCACCTTCCGCCAGCAACCCCTCTTTCTCCCGTTTAGCGTTCTCAATAAGATCACACAGCATACGATCAGCCTCCTCAATACGACTTTCGTTTAGAATTTCCTGTATCTGAACACTTCTGTTTTTACCATACGCGAGATCTAAAATTTTGATGAACGCGTCGAATACCCGTTTTTCCTCCAAGTCAAAGTTTAGCACATCAGATACTGATTGCCGAATATTCTCGTAAAACTCTATGTCCGTTTTGGCTTTCTCCAGTAAGAGGATAACGGCCAGCAGCTTCGAATAAAACGTCTTTAATCCGTCTTTTTCAAACCCTTTGGCGTCCAGAAAAAAGTATTTAAAATTCAGGACGTAGTTTCCAAATGACTCATACCCATCAAACATCTCCCCCCACCGGGTCTTTAGAGATTTATATCTTAAATATTAATCCCGGGC
>JAISZF010000115.1 GCA_031269415.1 Clostridiales bacterium | reverse complement strand
ATCAACGCTGACGTAAACGGCGGGTACAATATTTTGAAATTGTTTTATCAGGAAAATGAAGCGTGGACAGCGGATCTACACCGCGACTGCGTAGAGGTGTGCAGTGCGCCATCGGTTTTGTCCTGACTGTAATAATTTATATAGTAATTCATCAGAAGCGCGTTGTGCGCGCTTTTATAATAGGAAACCCTTTCCTCTTCGGTCATCCCGCTAACCGCCTGCGCCCTGCCCTCGGCGTCCATTCGGATATTGCCGGGCATTACGTAACCCTTTTCCTCATAATCGCGTATAGTGGTCAGCAGTTCCTCAAATTCGCCCGTATTGAACGAGGCTTGTTTTTCCGGGATATTGAGAAAATCCTCGTATCGCGGTTCCAGCATCTCCCTCTGAGCAGCAGGTTTCCGCCCAAGGTGGCGAACATTGTTGTGTCTCCGCCGTTTCCGTCGAACCCATCCGCGACGAGCGCCGCCATCTCCTCCGTTGTCATCGTGTCCGCGGCTTTCAGCGTGTTCAATTGTTCTTCGGTGAACAAATCTGGATCATACGCCATAAGATTAAAGCTGTAGTCCAAAGGCAGCACATACTGTTTTCCGTCCAGTTTCATGGCGTCTATTATGTTCTCCCGGTAATCGGACATTTGGAAATCCGGATCCTGTTCCATGTAGGCCGTCAAATCCTCAAACTGCCCGCCGGTGGCGTAGCGGTACCACGGCAGCACGTCAATGCCTATTATGTCCGCGTAAGCCTTCACGTTTATCTTTGTGTTCGGATACAGCGCCTGAAATTTGGCGGCGGCCTCTTCCAAAAACAGCTTCTGCGGCATGGGCTCGAAGACCGATACCGTGATTTCGCCGGAAAGCTCCTGATCAGAATTCAATGGGGCGGCTTCGTTCCGCTCCGGCGTTTCCGCGACAGACGCCTCGGCGGCACCCGTACCACCCGCGCAGCCCGCCGCTGTGAGAATCATTAAAAGCGACGCCGCGATTGCTCCATATTTTTTCATTTATAAATCCTCCCTCGTTTTTTTGACGCCGTAAGAATATCAATCCAATTTTCCTCAGCGAGGATCCTGTGCTGCTCCAACGCGTTTTCGGCCAAAGCGCCGGGATCCGTCTCTTCTCCCGCTCCAGTTGATCCACCGTTTCCTTTTCCCGGCGCAGGGTTTCGATATTTTCACAGAGACTCTCTTAGAGCGTGTCCAAATTTTTCGACAGCTCGCCCAATTCGTCACGCGAATTGAGCGCGGACGCGACGCCGGGCGTCATGCCGCGCATCTGTGAAGCCGCGTCCGACAGCCGCAGTATGGGCTTTGTCAGCCGTCTGGAGTAGAAATAGGCGGCAATCAGGGCGATAAGCAAATCAGGAATTAACAGATACGGCACAAGCGATATTATGACTTCAGCGGCTTCGCTAATCGGCTGCAACGTGCAGAAAATGTTTATACGATCTACTATCCCGTTCCCGATATACTTAACCAGGGAAAGCTGCGAAGCCGTGTTGAAGAATTGCGCCCGCGCTCGCGACGCGGCTGTATGAAGACTGTATGAAGATTGAAAAAAAGATGAGTTATAAACAGCAAGACCCCCAATCAATCCTGATTGGGGGTCTCTAGCACGCAAGTTTACAATTAATATCCCAAGAAATACAAGATCCGTTCAGCCAACGACTCATAGCTGGTGAATCTCGATTCCGCGTCTACCTCACTGTCCTCAACATAGAATATACACGGGTTGGGTACCTCGTGCGAGTCGTAATACTCCTCTCCGAACCAGTAATAATCGTCTTCCTCCGCCTCGTCCATGTAGTAGACGTTAATATAGTCATCCACATCGTCAACCGCGTAATTAACCGCGTCTATCGCCATTTCAAGCCTGCCGCTGTTTAAATCGGAGTCTTCGCTGTTAAAACGCAGCAGCACAAAACGATCCCCCGAGTCATACATGTCCAACGCTTCATATTTGGATAGTTGAGTGACCCTGCTGCTGAATTCAGGCACAGGCGCCGCCGTAGGCGTTATAGTTCCGGTTGGCGTCGGCGTCCGTATAGGAGTCGGAGTGGCGTAATAATTCCTGTACCAATTTTCAAACAGCGAGTTGAGTTCCGTTTGGTCGGAGAACGTTGTATGCGTTATCACCTTACCGCGCCCGTAGTAGAACAAAAGCGCCGGTCCGATGGAATTGCGATCCACATAACTGTAAATACCGCTCATATTTTGCAGATTGACCGAAGTGCGGATATCCACGCCGAGAACCTTGGCGTTCACCGTCCGCGCGGCCTGCATGATCATTTGCATCCGGTTAACGGCATTAGAGTCGGTGCTGTCAAAATAGAGTACAATCTCACGATTATCGTTATCAAAGATAAACTGCGCCCGAGTACCGGATATTCTCTCGAAATTAGTTGTATCGGCGAATACGGGGTTGATAGCCGGCGTCGGCGTGTAAACGGGTGTCGGTGTCGCAGGCGGTACCGGGGATGTAATAACAACAGTCCTGCTTTCGGGTATCCACTCAACAGTCGCGCCCAGCCCTTCGGACACGGCGCGGATAGGTACAAACGCCCGGTTGTTATTTACCAGCATGGCTGGCGCGTCCAAAGTTATATTCGTTCGGATGATTCCGCCGCTGGAATCCGTAGTCGCCAAACTCATTTGACTGCCGCCGATCACAAATTCGACATTCCTGCCGCGTAGCGACATTGTCACCTTCTGCAACGAAGGAGCCCAATCGGCTGTAGCGCCCATGGCTTCGCCAATTGGCCGGAAAGGTACCATTACCCGGTCGGATGAAATAAATGGCTGCGCGTCCGGGGGCTGGAATACTCTTCCATCAATCAGGATTGTGATCGCGTCAGCCGCTTCCGCTTCTGGCAGCGAAAAGAATACCGCTGCGGATACGGCCATTATCGCCGCGAAAAGAAGCATGACGGCTTTTTTGTTTCTGAACATGTTAACCCTCCTCAAATAATAACGCCTATTAGTAAGATACCCCATGCATATTCACTTATGCCTGTCTAAGAATTATACATTTTTCCAAGGAAATTTTCAACAAAAAAGGTGTTTTCTAATAATCAGTACCGGTTGACAGGATTATTAAAAAGATATAGAAT
>JAISZF010000080.1 GCA_031269415.1 Clostridiales bacterium | reverse complement strand
GCAATCGGATGAATCAATTGACCATCAAGCGTAATTGCCGTGTCGATGACACAATGCACAAAGCAAGTAAATACATAGTCGATTTAGCTATTGAAAATAACATTAATTCAATTGTTATCAACGCTTTTAACTTGGATTTTAAAGATTATGAGGACGCGCTTCAAAGTCAGTGCGCTGAAAAGGTTTCTATTGATTTTATCGTGACGAGAAACGCTAAAGATTTTTCTGGTTCGACAATCAAAACGCTGACTATAGAAGCTTTTTTGGCGAAAGTAAAAGCAGATTGGATTTAGCCCCAATCTGCTTTAATTTTTACATTATGACTCCCCTGACGTGTTAGTTGAGATCGCCCGCCGCAAATCCTCAAAGCGTGACGGGCCAATGTGGCAGTACCCGCCTGGGTTCTTATCGAGATACCGCTGGTGATATTCCTCGGCGGAATAATAGTTCTCAAGCGGCCCGACCTCCACAGCGACGGGCAGCGCCAAGCCGACCGCGAGCCGCGTGAGCGCCGCGTCTATGACCGCGCGATCCTCACAGTCCGTGTAATACACTCCGGTTCGGTACTGCGTTCCGACATCGTTTCCCTGCCGGTTCAGCGACGTGGGATCGATGACCTTAAAAAACAGTTCCAACAGATACGAAAGCTCCAATTTTTCCGGATCGTACTCCACAAAAACCGTTTCCGCGTGGCCGCTGTCGTTATGACAGACGTCCTCATATGACGGATTCTCTGTCCGACCGTTCGCGTAACCGGCTTCCGTCGAAATAACGCCGGGAATCATGGCGAGGTATTTTTCTACGCCCCAAAAACAGCCGCCGGCGAGATATATCTCTTTTATGCCTACTCATCCTTCCTCTTTGAGCCGAAACTTCGGCAGTGCTCCGCGCCGCGTTCCGACACGGAGGCCATTCCGTATATTTTCCTGTCGTCACCCACGGGACAGACCATCACGCATACGCCGCAGGGAAAGCGATATTCGTTTTTCAGCCGCTGGTGATGTTCGGCGCATTTTCGTTTATCCATATCGGCAATCAGTTCACCGTTACGCTCCGAAAACGCCCCGATAGGGCACCGCGCGCGGCAAAGCCCGCAGTTTGCGCATAACTCCGTGTAGAGAACAGGGTCGGGCGGAAGCTCCGCGTCCGTGATGACGGAAACCAGGCGTACCCGAGAGCCGTATTCCTTTGTCAGAAGTGTGTGGTTTGCGCCAACCGTGCCGAGCCCGGCGTATTTTCCGGCGAGTACATGTGAAAACGCGGCCGTGGGCGTATCGACAAGCACTGATATATCACCGTATCCGTCACGAGGGAAGAATATCGCGCGCTGCCCTTGAGCATTGAGAAAGTTAGCCAGACGGTACGCCGTTTCGTCCAAAAGCCTGTTGGCGGTGTTGTACAGCTCCGCGTACACAATCGACGGAGTCGTCTCTATCATGGGCGGGAAAATTTGTACCGCTAGCACAATAACGCTCTCGCTCCACGGCCATATCGACCGCGGGAAAAATTCCCGCCCGGTCTCGGCGTATTCTTCCCAACGGCTCGCCGGGGCGACGCGGCATAGGTTAGCGCCGAACTTTTTCGCCTCTCTTTTGATCCTTCGTTTTAACTCCGACGGCGTCATTGACACGCCTCAAGCGCGGAAGAAAGCTCGCTTATGATATCGCCCGCGTCCTCAAGGCCCACGGAAAACCGGAGCTGTCCGTCCGTGATCCCCAATTTCAGCCGATCCTCCCGGCTGTAGAAGCGGTGCGACGCGCGTGCCGACCAGGACAGCGTCGTCGCCGTCCCGGCTAAGCTGGGGACAAGCGCTATTGTCTTTAACGCGCCAATAAGCGAGAGCGCGGTTTTTTCGTCGCCCTTGAAGTCCACGCTCAGCATGCCGCCGTACAATTCGCCTTCAAATTGCCGTTTCGCGCGTTCATGTGACGGCGAGGACGCGAGCCCGGGATAGAAAACCCTCTCCGCCTTCGGGTGCGACCGTAAAAATTCGGCGACCTTAGCCGCGCTTTCAGAGTGCCTGCGAACGCGAAGGTCGAGCGTTCGCAGACTGCGGGATAAGAGCCACGCGTCGTGCGGGCTGATTATACCGCCGTATAAGATTTGAAGGCGTTTTATCCTATCGATAATCGAGGCGGCTCCCACAACCGCACCGCCTACGATATCGCTGTGCCCGCCAAGGTATTTCGTCGCGCTGTAGACGACAGCGTCCGCGCCGAGTTTTAGCGGCCTGGCGACGACAGGCGTCGCGAAGGTATTGTCAACTATTAACGTAAGACCGCGCTCACGCGCCGAAGCCGCTAACGCCGCTATATCCGGAACCTCCATCAACGGATTGCATATGGTCTCCGTGTAGACGAGTTTTGTGTTCGCTTGGACGTACGGGGATATGTCCCCGTCGAGAATATCGGCGAACGTAACGCCTATGCCAAAGCGGGTCAGCTCATTGGACAAAAAGTCCTGAACGCCGCCATAGAGTACGGGGGAGGATATGATATGGTCGCCCGCGCTGACAAACGCCAGGATCGCCGTCGTTATCGCCGCCATGCCGGAGGCGAATACAAGAGCCTTATCCCCCCCGTCTGCGGCGGCGAGTATTTCGCTCACCGCGTCGGCGTTCGGGGACGCGATGCGCGAATAGATGTAACCGTCAGCGTCCTTCTCATAGATTGCGTCGACATCGCTCGCGTTTTCAAAGGCGAAAACCGACGTCAGGTAGATCGGCAGCGTCTCCGGTATCGATGCCATGCCGGAGAGTCTTTTCGCGAATTTCGCGTCTCCCGTGTGAAGCAGATTTGTGGATAAATTACCGCTCATTGTTCTATCTCCTGTTGTACCGATTACCACGCGGCGAGGAACGCGCCCTCGAATTTATCCTTCAGCACTTGTTTTACCGCGTCGGATTGAAACGCGGCCACAACGCGCAGGTAAAGCTCACTATCCTTATCCGCGGTACGTGCGGCGATAATGTTTACAAATCGCGTGTCGGTGTAGAAGTCGAGATCGTCATAGAAGATGGAGTCTTCGGAGGGCTTAAAGCCGAAGTCCACGGCGTAGTTCCCGTTTATAACGCCTGCCGCGACGTCGGGCAGCAGCGCGGGAATTTGCGCAGCGTCCACCTGAACCAGCTCAATATTCTTCGGATTGCCGATGATATCCGTAAGCTCCGGGCTGCCCTCAACATCATTGAGTGTGAGGACGCCCGCGCCTTGGAGAACCGACAGCGCGCGGCCGAGATTTACGGCGTCATTCGGTATAGCGAGCTTATCTCCGTCCTTAAGTTCAATTATGTCCGTCAGTTTATCCGAATATACACACATGGCGGCTAGGATCGTATCGCCAATCGGGGTTATCTCATATCCTTTGCTCTCGACCTCCCCGTTTAAAAAGGCGTAATGCTGAAAGCCGTTGAGGTCGATATCGCCGTTATTCAGCGCTTCGTTCGGCAAGCTGTAGTCGGCGAAGCTTACAAGCTCAACGTCTATGTTTTCCGAGGCAAGCGATTCGATTACCGGCGCCCAGAGATCCTGATACATTTCGCCGACGACGCCAACCTTTACGGTCACACGCGCGACCGGTTCCGTCGACGCGGCCAGTTCAGCGGGATTATCCTGGGAGAACGACTTCCAGCCGGGCAGATATGAACCGTCGAACTCGTCCTTGTAGATCTGTTCGGTCTCTTCGGACTGATACGCCGCGACGATTTTCAAATAAGCCGGATTGTTACTGTCGGCGGCGCGAGCGGTGATATTGTTCACATAGCGGTTGTCGGGATAAAAGCTGACGTCGTCATAGAAGATTGCGTCGTTTTGCGGGCTGAGGCCGAAGTCGAGCGCGTAGTTCCCGTTTATAATCCCGGCGGCGACGTCGGGGAGAATACTGGGGATCTGTGAAGCGTCGACCTGTACAAACTCAATGTTCAACGGATTTGAAACAATGTCCGTAAGCTCAAAAACCTCGCTTTTCGGCTCGCCGAGGGTAATGATTCCCGCGCCTTGACCGACCGACAGCGCACGGCCCAAGTTTACCGTGTCGTTTGGTATCGCGATTTTATCGCCGTTTTTAAGCTCGCCGATGTCGCTGATCTTGTCTGAATAGATACTCATGGCGGATATGTATGTATCTCCAATGGATACGATGTCAAATCCCTCGTCCGCTATCTGGTTGTTCAAGTAGGCGTAGTGCTGGAACGCGTTCAGGTCGATGTCGCCGTCGACGAGCGCGCGGTTCAGCAGGGTGTAATCCGCGAAATTGATGATCTCAGCATCAATACCCTCGTTGGCTAGCTTTTCTATCACCGGTTTCCAGATGACGGTTTCCGCCTCTCCCGTGATGCCGATCTTTACGGCAACGCGCGTATTTTCCGTTGAGGCGGGTTCGGTATTTCCGGCGCACGCCGATATACCTGCAAGCAATACGAGCGCCATGCTAATGGTTAGAATTCGTTTCATGTTTTTCCCTCCGTTAATGTGTGTTTTTCGCTGCAATCAGGTTGCCGCTTAGTTGGATGACGCTGACGAGCAACGCAAGGATTAATATGGTTACATAGGTGACGTCAATCTGGTTTCGCTGATGGCCGTAACGGATCGCGAAATCCCCCAATCCACCCGCGCCGACCGCTCCGGCCATGGCGGTGAGCCCAATCAGGCTGATCGCCGTAATCGTAGTCGCACGGGCAATCGGCGCCACACTCTCCTTGAGATAAACGCGGAATATGATTTCAACAGGGCTTGAGCCCATCGACAGCGCGGCCTCCACGACTCCCGGATCCAGCTCCGCGAGCGCGGACTCGATTTGCCGTGCGAAGAACGGAACTGTTCCGAACACAAGCGGGACGATCGCTCCGCGCACCCCGATGGCGGTGCCCATTATCAGCCGTGTCAGCGGTATCAAGCTTGCCAGTAGGATGATAAACGGGATAGAGCGTAAAAAATTGATTAACTTTTCCAACGTTTGATACAGTGGCGGTATTTCCATTACGCCACCCTTCTTCGTAACGGTGATCACCACGCCGAGAAACATCCCCAGCGCAAAAGAGATCCCGCCCGACCAGCCGAGCATCACAAGCGTCTCGTTTATGGAGCGCGCGAGGATATCAGGCTTCTCCATAACATTTGGTATGATTTTCCACATCAGCTCTTGCGTCCAGGATCACCTCCACTTCCACGTTTTTGCTCTCAAGATACTCGATGGCGGCGTCTATGCCGCGTCTGTCTCCGCTTACGACCGATACCAGCCCGCCGAGCGGCGCGCCGCTTATCCAGTCGAGATTGGCGAATATTATGTTCACGTCAATGTTGAACCTGCGCGAGATCGTTGACACAAGCGCTTCAGCCGCGTTTTTTTCGAGGTATCTAAATTTTAGGACACACTCTCCCGGCTTTAGAGACGTGATTGCGTTCTTCTCCTCGATCAGGCTGTTAATCTTGGAGAGGTTCGTCGTTGTGTCAATAAAGTCTTGCGAAATGTGTGTTTTAGGATTCGCGAATATGGAGAACACCTCACCCTGCTCTACAACAAAGCCGTTTTCCATAACCGCCACCTTATCACATATCTCCTTGACGACGCTCATCTCATGGGTTATGACGACGATTGTCAGGCCAAGCTGAATATTCAGCTTTTTCAACAGCTTTAGTATGGATAGCGTCGTCTGCGGGTCAAGCGCGCTTGTAGCTTCGTCGCATAGAAGCAAGTTGGGGTCGTTTGCCAGCGCGCGGGCGATGGCGACGCGCTGCTTTTGCCCTCCAGAGAGCTGCGAAGGGTAAGCCGTCTCCTTGTCCGAAAGGTCGACGAGTTCCAACAATTCGTGAACCTTATCCCCGATCCCTTTTGAAGTGAGGCCGCCCCTCCGCAGCGGGTAGGCGATGTTTTGAAAGACCGTACGCGAGGCAAAGAGATTAAACTGCTGAAATATCATGCCGATCCTCCGGCGCGCCTGGCGAAGCTCATGCTCGGACAATCCGGTCAATTCGATCCCGTCTATGTATACTCTTCCGGAGGTGGGACGCTCCAGAAGATTAATACATCGGACGAGAGTGGATTTGCCCGCGCCGGAAAAACCGATGATCCCAAAAATCTCGCTTTGCTTAATGTTCAGGCTGACGTCTCTGACAGCTTCAACCTTTCCTTCCTTCGCGTCAAATGTCTTACAGACATTTTCGAGTGTAATCATGGTTTTCCTCCGCGATTTTGGGCGTACGAGACAATGAGCCTCGCAAACCTATATAACATAGTTATATAGTATGTGTTTAGGTATTCTAGCATATGGTAATTATATTGTCAACCAGATAAATCTTTAGGTTGTGAATTACGTTAAAACTGATAAATTTTATTAATAATTTTAACATATTCTATAATCTTGGAGTTCGGTCACGGCTTTACATTTGCCGACCGTCAAAAACGCATGACTATGGACGGCGATGACTTTACGCTTGACCTTTTATCGGACTTATCTTATGCACAGAAGCAAGCTGTGAACAGATTGAACTGATGGAACTTGATAAAGAGGGTATTGCCGTTGCCGAATATTGGACGCAATTACCGCCGAAAAGCGAATTTGTACAGAAGATAGGTGAAATTTACGAAGAAGCACAAGAGCGTTTGGAGCGTCGCAAGATGCTAACGAGCGGAGATGCGGTCCGCCAGATTAATTACTTCATCGAAACGAAAGATGAGGACGAGGAATAAAAAAGCATTGCTTATGCGTGAATATAGTCGGCAGGAGGAAATCAATCTATGCCTATGTTTGAAAAATAGTTATGAAATACGTGGGCTTTACAGTTATTATATAAACGAACGAAATGATCCGCAGACATAGGGAACGGCTTGCGGCCGTTCTCTATGTGTTCGCAAGCCGTCACTATACTAAGATGCGGCAATTTTTATCACTCGCGAGTATAACGGACAAATTCCGTCTTAACCCTGTCGATCAATTCCATAACATTCAAAGTAAATTCATGCGTTACCAGCTCGTTCTCGATCCTGCCCGCTAAAATATCCGCTTTAGCCGCGTCAAACTCAAATTGGTATCCCTCGCCGCCGAATCCGCCGTTAAAAACCTCTTCGGGTTGGTTTTTAACAGAGAGTACAGCCTTCTGTGCCGCCCAAAAACGCGGGATATAAATATTGCCGTTTTCTCCGGCGATATACGCGTCGTTGGGCTCGTCCGCGATTATGCCTGAAAACAGGCGCGCAATCGCCCCGTTCGCGTATTTAAATATCATGGCGTTGACGGCGTCCGCCCCGTTCGGGGCAAAGGCAGCCTCGGCTTTGACTGCCGCGGGCATTTCAGGAAAAATCGCGCGCGCGAACGCGATCACATATACCCCGACATCCAGCAGCGCCCCGCCGCCATTTTCCAAATCAAACAAACGGGATTTCGGATCAAACGGCTGGCTGAATGAAAAGGATGCGCTTAATGAACGAACCGCGCCGATCCGCCCCTGATTTATCCATTCAATAACTTGTTTTACAACCGGGTTATGCCGCGTCCACATGGCTTCCATAAAATAAGTATTATTCCGCTTAGCGGCGTCCGTCATCTCCCGCGCTTCCGCGGAATTCATAGCCGCGGGTTTCTCACACAGCACGGGTATCCCTCTATCTAAAGCCATGACAGTATATTCCTTATGCGACGGGTGCGTAGTGCATATATAAGCCGCCTTTACATCCGGATCCGACAGCGCCTCCTCCGCCGTTTTATAGGCTTTGGCGCCGTGTTTTTCAGCGAACCTTTGGGCGTTCGCGTACGTCTTAGAATAGACCGCCGCCGGATAATTTCCATTTGAATACTTAAGCACATCCGGCAATATACGGTTTGTTATGCCGCCCGAACCGATAAAGCACCAGCCAAAATCTTTTGTTTCCATTAAATCGCCCCCATAAGAGTTTTACCAATACTTTCGTGAATAACCAAATCCGCCCGTCTATCCAGCGGAGTCGCGCTTTTATTGATCAGAATCAATTTACCGCCCTGATATAATTGGACAAGCCCCGCCGCCGGGTAAACGCTCAGTGAAGTTCCCCCGACAATGAGCATATCCGCGCCGGATATTGCCGAGGCTGAACGCCGCGTTATCGAGGAATCAAGCCTCTCTTCATACAAGACGACATCGGGTTTGACAACACCGCCGCACCCACAGCGCGGAACCGCCTTACTCGCCGCTATAAAATCCACTCCATAAAAACGTCCGCATGATACACAGTAATTGCGAAGAACCGAACCATGCAGTTCCAAAACATTCTTACTGCCGGCTTTTTGATGCAGGCCGTCTATGTTTTGGGTAATTATAGCGGCCAGTTTTCCTTGATTTTCCATAATTGCTAGAGCTTTATGCGCATCGCTTGGAAGCGCCTTCAAATAAAGCATTTTTGCCCGGTAAAAATTGAAAAATTCCTCCGTGTGGCGTTGAAAAAACGAGTATGACAGCATCGTTTCAGGCGGATACGGATATTGTTGATTATACAAACCGTCCGCGCTTCGAAAATCGGGAATACCGCTTTCCGTGGACACCCCCGCGCCGCCGAAGAAGACGACGGAACCGCTCTCGTTTATCAAGTCCTTCAGGCTTTTGCCGTTAATGCCAACCCCCTCCTTCATTATTGTCCCAGATTGCAGTATAAACTCAAAGCCCATTATTTTCAACTAAAACTAGTGTTTTGCTTCCAAAAGGGAAAACCGTATTGCTGTAATGTGTCGAACATGGTATACTTATTTAGTCAATAAACAAAATAAAATGTAATAAAATAAAACTACTTTATAGAATGGAGTGAATGTATTGGAATATGGAAAAACGCTGAGGCCCGGCCTTGTGCAAATCCGCGTGCTGGATTTAGAAAAAACTCTTGATTTTTACACCAACATCCTTGGCCTCGATATCGTGGGGCAAACATCAGACGGCAGGGTAATGTTAAAAGCTTACGACGAATTTGACCACCATAGCGTCACCTTGCGCAAGGCGGACGAAGCCGGTCTGGATTATGTGGCGTTCAAAGTTGACAGCCGTGATACGCTGGAGCTTATGGCGCGGCAGACTTTAGGTTTCGGATACCGGGTTCACGAAATACCGGCGAACACCGAGCAGCCGGGTTTTGGAAAGCGTTATAGCTTCAAAATAAGTACGGGGCATGTCTTTCAGATCTATTCTGATGTGGAATTGGCGGAAAAAGGGCCTCAGATTATAAACCCGGATATCTGGTCGGAGCAGCCGCGCGGCATGAAGGCCCAGCGCATGGATCATCTGCTGCTGTATGGGCCGAACATAGCCGAGGCGGAAACTTTCTGCAAATGGGTGTTAGGCATGTTTGTCCCGGAGGTTTGCAATAACCCGGACGGCAGCCGTTTGGCGTCTTGGATTACAAGCGCCAATAAACCGCACGACATCGCGTTTGTTGAGTTTCCTGAGCCCGGCAAGATCCACCATGTGGGTTTTTACTTGAATGATTGGCATGATATCGGCAACGCGGCGGACTTAATCGCCATAAATCGGTTAGAGCTGGATATCGGGCCGACGCGTCACGCGATTACAAGGGGACAATCGATCTATTTCTGGGAACCTTCGGGTAACCGGGTTGAGGTTTACGCGGGCGGTTACACGGCGTATCCTGATAACCCTCAACGCGTATGGGACGCTTCAGAGATAGGACGCGGGCTGTTCTACTATTCCGCGGAACTGATCCCTAGCTTCTTTGAGAATGTAACTTGATACATAACGCTTATATGAGAAGTTTATTACGCAAGGGGGGTCAACCTTGCCTGACGGGGTCAGATTTTTAGAACAGTCCATGGGCTATGATAAACAACAGGTTGATGAGTATATCTCCAAGCTGATATTTGAATGTCAATCACGGAGCGATGAATATCTTGCCTTGGAAACAAGATATGACGACCTACACAAAGCGTATTTACGCGTTATGTCGGACTATAACAGCATGGTAGACTTGATTAGCGACATCAACCCCGCGGCCGGGGTAACCCCCGCCGTGAATTCCGTCGGTTTCGAAAGGGCATCCGATTACAATGAGGTTATCAGCGCGGAGATGATCGCGGAAAGACTCATTCCGGCGGAGGAAGAGAATAATAACTACGAGGCCAATCCATATCTGGCGAATGTGCCCAATAACGGAGAGTTTGGCAAACTGATTAAACAACTGGGGATTCCGTTATACGAACCGCAGCAGCCGCAAATCTCCTTTACTGTTCCGGAAGAGCCGCCGAAACAGTACGTAAAACCTCGGGACTTAACGGAAGGACGACAGATCACGGACATACAGTATTTCCCTGAAACACAGAGGTTCTTTGAAGAACGTCAACCCATTGAAGCTCCGCGGCCCGTTGAACATCGGCAGCCTATTGAAGCTCCGCGGCCCGTTGAACATCGGCAGCCTATTGAAGCTCCGCGTCCCGTTGAACATCGGCAGCCTATTGAAGCTCCGCGGCCCGTTGAACATCGGCAGCCTGTCGAACCATGGCAGCCCGCTGAAAATACACAGGCGCAGACAGTGAAGCCTTCAACGCCGGAGACAACCGCGCCGTCTCCGCAACAGTTTAATTATGATTATGAGCAGCCGGAGCGGAAACAGCCGCCAAGCGCGAATATACTTACGGTTGTAAGACAGATGGCAAGTACGAAATCCAGAAGAAAATAGTAACCCCCCGTGAACAACGGGGGGCTTTATTTATAAAACAGCCTTTATTCTCTTTACCGCTTTCTCCAGATTCTCTCTCCCGCCGAACCCGGTCAGCCTGAAATATCCCTCTCCGTTAACGCCGAAACCCTCGCCGGGCGTGCCTACCACATTGGCTTTATCAAGCAGGAAATCAAAGAATTCCCATGATGACATATTCGGGCATTTCATCCAAACATAGGGCGCGTTTTCGCCGCCCGTATACCATATTCCCAGTTCGGAAAGCATGTCGCAAATCAGTCTTGTGTTCCGCTTATAGTAGTCTATGTTCTCTTTTATTTGCTTATAGCCATCGGGCGAGAAGGCGGCCTCCGCGCCGCGCTGCGTTATATATGAAACGCCGTTGAATTTCGTGGTCTGCCGGCGCAGCCACAGGCTGTTGACACTGGCCTCTTTGCCGCCGGATTTTCGCTTCAGCGCGTTGGGCACAACTGTATAACCGCAGCGGACGCCCGTAAACCCGGCGGTTTTAGAAAATGAAGCGATTTCTATGGCGCAGGTTTCCGCGCCGGGCATCTGTAAAATGCTGGTCGGCAAATCTTTGTCGCCGACAAACATCTCATAGGCGCTGTCAAAGAGTATAATCGCGCTGTTGGCGTTCGCGTAATCCACCCACGCCCGCAACTGTTCCTTGGAGTAAACCGCGCCGGTCGGGTTGTTGGGGGAACAGAGATAGATTATATCCGCGTGCCGTCCGTCCGGCAGCGGCAGAAATCCGTTTCCCTCGTTGCCGGCGATATACTCCAATTCTCTGCCCGCCATAATATTTGAATCCACATATACGGGATATACCGGGTCCGGAATCAGCACTTTATTGTCCGTATCAAATATATCCGAGATATTTCCCGCGTCGCTTTTGGCGCCGTCGGTGATGAAGATTTCCGATAAATCCAGTTTTACGCCCTTTTCGGCATAATGCCCTCTTATGGCTTCACGCAGGAACTCGTAGCCCCAATCGGACGAATACCCGCGAAAAGTCTCAGCGTCGCCCATCTCGTCCACAGCACGCCTCATGGCGGCGGTTACGGCGGGAACGAGCGGCAGTGTAACGTCGCCAATGCCTAAGCGGATAACATCCGCGTCGGGACGCGCTTTCTGAAAATCGTTTACTTTTTGCGCTACCGTAATGAATAGATAGCTCTGCTTCAGATCCTGAAAATGTCCGTTTAATCTCAACTTGTTCACCTACATTTTTAGTTTATTCCGCGGCCGCCTTGATAAAACCCGCAAACAACGGGTGGGGTTTATTGGGGCGGCTTTTGAACTCCGGATGGAACTGCACGCCCGCGAAGAACGGGCTGTCATTTAATTCAATGGCTTCCACCAAAACATTGTCCGGCGAAACGCCGGCAATTACAAGCCCGGCTTCACACAGCCTGTCCCTGAAATCATTATTGAATTCATAGCGGTGACGGTGCCGCTCATGGATTACAGTTATCCCGTAAACCCTTTCCAGCGTTGTGCCGGGCGTAATATGGCACGGATATGATCCCAGACGCATGGTGCCGCCCTTATTCACTATGCCGTTTTGTTCCTCCATCAGGTCTATTACCGATTGATTGCCTTCTTTGGTAAACTCGCTGGAATTGGCGTGATCCATTTTACAGACATGCCTAGCGAATTCTATAACCGCTATATGCATACCCAGGCATAAGCCCAAATAGGGTATATGATTCTCGCGGGCGTACCGGCAGGCGGTTATCATTCCCTCAATACCCCTGTCGCCAAACCCTCCGGGAACCACAATACCTTGGACATTATGTAACAGCTTGTGTACATTCAGTTCCGTTACCCGCTCGCTGTCCAGCCATTCTATCTCTATGTCAGCCCCTACCGCTATACCCGCGTGATTCAACGCCTCGATCACTGAGAGATACGCGTCGTGAAGCCTCACGTACTTTCCTGTCATGGCGATTCTCACGGTCTTTTGGCGATTGGATATTCTGTCGGTCATTTCCCGCCATTCCGCCAGATCCGGGTCGCGGGTATTCAGGCTCAATTCCCTGCAAACGACCGTATCCAGCCCGTTGAGCCTCAGCATAAGCGGCGCTTTATACAGGCAGTCCAGCGTTATATTCTCTATGACGCAATCCGGTTTGACATTACAGAACAGCGACAGTTTTGCCAATATCTCGGCGCTTAAGCTCTCGTCCGCCCGCGCGACGATTATATCCGGTGAGATGCCCATGGCGCGCAATTCCTTGACAGAATGCTGCGCAGGCTTGGATTTATGCTCACCTGATCCCTTAAGATACGGTATAAGCGCCAGATGAATAAACAGGCAATCCCCGCGGTCCCTTTCAAGCGAAATCTGACGGATAGCTTCCAAAAACGGCTGACTCTCGATATCACCCACGGTGCCGCCTATCTCGGTAATAAGTACGTCCGCGCCTTCCGCGCCTCTGTATATAAAGTCTTTGATTTCGTCGGTAATATGAGGGATAACCTGCACCGTCTGCCCTAAATAGCCGCCCGCCCGCTCGCGCGAAAGCACGTTGAAGTAGACGCGGCCGGAAGTGAGGTTAGAGTACTTGGTCAAATTCTCGTCGATGAACCGTTCATAATGGCCCAAATCCAAATCCGTTTCCGCTCCGTCGTCCGTGACGAACACCTCGCCGTGCTGATACGGGTTCATTGTTCCGGGATCCACGTTCATATACGGATCCAGTTTCTGAGCCGTAACCTTCAAACCGCGCGCCTTCAGCAGACGCCCCAGCGAAGCCACGGTTATACCCTTGCCCAGACCCGAAACCACGCCGCCTGTCACAAAGATATGCTTAGCTTTCGTCAAGGTTTATTACCCCCTCAAATACCTTTACACATCCGCCTGTCATGAAAACAGCGTCATCCGTATAGTTGATTATTAATTCACCGCCCAGGAGTTTCACTGTAATATCCTCTTTTTTATGGGAAAATCCGTTGATTACCGCCGCCACCGCCGCCGCGCACGCGCCCGTGCCGCAAGCCTGCGTTTCCCCGGTGCCGCGTTCCCACACTCGCATTTCCAGCGAACGCTTATTGATCACGCGAATAAATTCCGTATTAACGCCCTCCGGAAACAGCGGATGCCTTTCAAACAGCGGGCCTAGTTCCGACAAACTCAAATCAGCCACATTATCCATAAACACTACCGCGTGCGGGTTGCCCATAGATACGCAGGTTATGTCGTAGTCATTATCGCCGACATGAATAGTTCTGGCGATTACAGCCCTGCCCTGCAGTTTGATCGGTACGCGCCCCGGCGACAGTTCCGCCCTGCCCATGTCCACCCTCGCGGAAGACACCTGTCCGTCAGCGCCGACGGACAGGTACAGCGTTTTGACGCCGCTTAGCGTTTCTATGGTCATCTCTGTCTTTCGCGCGATATTGTTGTCGTACAGGTATTTTGCCACACAGCGTATGGCGTTGCCGCACATCCTGCCCTCGCTGCCGTCGGCGTTAAACATGCGCATATAAGCGTCAGCCTTGTCAGACGGTTGGATCAGCACTATTCCGTCGCCTCCAACGCCGAGATGCCTGTGCGCCAATATGACGCAATTCTTTTCAGGGGACGGAAACGGACGTTCAAAGCAATTGAAATAGATATAGTCATTGCCCGCGCCCTGCATTTTTGTGAATGACCATTCCATAAAGATACCTCCGATTATTCCAAATCATATTTCCTATTATATGCCTCCACATGTCCGCCTGTAAAACATTTTGTACAAAAAGACAGCCGGCAGTCTCCGCAGGCTCTCTTTAAGCCTTCTATGCTGATATAGCCCAAGCTGTCCGCTCCGATAGTCTTCGTAATACCATCCAGATTCATTTTATTCGCGATTAAATTGCTTTCGTTGTCAATATCCGTACCGAAGTGACAGGTAAATAAAAAAGGCGGGGAAGATACTCGCATATGGACCTCCCTCGCGCCGGCGTTTTTTAACGAACGAACTATGCTGGCGCTTGTGGTGCCCCTTACAATGGAGTCATCCACCAGCACGATCTTCTTGCCGTTTACATTTGCCGACAGCGGGTTCATTTTAAGCCGCACGGCGCTTTCGCGCTGCGCTTGTATAGGGTAGATGAAGCTTCTGCCAATATAGCGGTTCTTGACGAATCCCGGAACCAGAGGAATGCCGCTGGCCGCGCTGTAGCCTATGGCGGCCTCCAGCCCGCTGTCCGGAACGCCGCAGACCGCGTCCGCTTCCACAGGGTATTCCTCGGACAGGATGCGCCCCATATTATAGCGGGCCTGATAGACGCTTAAATTGTCAATAAACGAGTCAGGACGCGCGAAATAAACATATTCAAATATGCATAGACCGGCTTCCGGATCCTTATTCGAGAGTATGGTTTCGCTTAATACTATCTCTCCGTCCTGGATAATTAATATTTCACCAGGCTGTATATCGCGAAGGAATTCAAATTCGCAACTGTCCAAAGCGCAGCTCTCCGAGGCGACAGCCATGCCCAGCGGACCGCGGCCAACGCAAAGCGGGCGAAACCCAGTCGGGTCGCGCACGGCTATCAGCTTATTGTCACTGGTTAGGAGTACAAGGCAAAACGCGCCTGAAAGCATATTGCAGGCTTCTTTTACACCTTCGAGTATGCTGCCGTTTTTTACCGTATAGTAGGCTATCAGCGACGAAATGACCTCGCTGTCCGAAGTGGCTGTGAAATTCAGGCCAAGCGCCTTTAATGTTTCCCTGGTTTCCCTGGCGTTGACAATGTTGCCGTTATGAGCCGTGGCGATACGCCCGGTCAAATATTCGGTGACAAAAGGCTGCCCGTTCTCCCATGTATTGCTGCCCGTGGTCGAATAACGGGTATGACCGGCCGCCGTTTGGCTTCGAGGAAACCGTTTAAGCGTTTCGCCCGTGAAAACCTCTGAAACCAGCCCCATATCCTTGTGACAAAAAATATTGCTGCCCGACAGCACCGCGATGCCGGCCGCTTCCTGGCCGCGGTGCTGCATGGACAGCAGCCCGTTGTAAGTAATCCCGGCCGCTTCCTCAGAAGTCTTCAAGCTTACACCAAAAACCGCGCATTCCTCACGCGGTTTATCTGAAAACAAAACCATCATACGTCTACCTTTCGGATGAACTAATTTACATACGTCCTTAAAATATTTTCGGCGATCACACGTTTGGTTTTTTGCATGTCCATAGACTGTTTTTCAATGTATTTATGCGCCTCCGGCTCTGACATGGCGAGGTAGGAGATCAGAACACATTTCGCGCGGTCAATCACGCGGATATCGTCGATTCGTTTTATCAGCAGGCTGTTCTCCGTTTGCAATTTTCTGACCCGCTTTTGCGCGGCCTTCGCCAGCTTAACAGCACTCAGGAACAATGTTCGATCTATGGGCTTGGCCACGGTTATTACGCCCGCTTCCTCGACATGTCCGGAGACCTCATTGTAATATTCCGACCTGACCACCAGTATGACCTGGCAGAATCCGCGGGAAGCAATGGACAGAGACAGGCTTTCGCCCGATTCGTCTGACAGGGGGGAATTTATTATACATACGTCATACTCATTCTCACTGAGGAGCCTTTTTGCCTGCGCGCACGTAGAAACAGAATCTATCT